>NZ_JBGCCU010000019.1 GCF_041261445.1 Catenulispora sp. EB89 | reverse complement strand
CCAGGCTGGCGCGGCTACCCAGGCCGGTGCAGCTGCCCAGGCTGGCGCGGCTACCCAGGCCGGTGCAGCTGCCCAGGCTGGCGCGGCTACCCAGGCCGGTGCAGCTGCCCAGGCTGGCGCGGCTACCCAGGTTGGTGGAGCCGGCCAGATTGGTGGCGCTGGCCAGATTGGTGGCGCTGGCCAGATTGGTGGCGCTGGCCAGGTTGGTGGCGCTGGCCAGGCCGGTCAGGTCGAAGGCCCACTCATCGGCGCAGTGATCAACCGCATCGCACTGGTCCAGGCGACGCCGTTCGGGCTGCCGCTCGAAGCATTCGACGGTGCCGTGCTGTTCTGGGAGGAGTTCGGCGGCCAGGCCGCGTACGTGTGGAGTTACCTGCAGATCATGCGGCACGCGGGCATCCTCGACCGGATCGCCGGCATGGTCGTGGGCGTTCCGCGCGACGTCATCGGGTTGGAGCCCGGTGCGTCGCCGACGCTGCGCGAGATCGTGCTCGACGTCCTCGGCGACCGGGACATCCCGGTCCTCGGCAACGTCGAGGTCGGACACGCCGGGCCGAACCTGCCGATGCCGGTCGGGATCCGGGTCGGGCTCGACGCGGAGCGGCGGACGCTGTCGCTGCTTGAACCCGCCGTGGTACCTGCCGCGGACCCCGCCTCCTGACGCACATGCCGAAGCCCTGGACCGGAGGGGATCGGTCCAGGGCTTCGGCTTTACTCGCGGAGTGCGCCTAGACGGCAGCCACAGCGACAGGGCGCTCCGCGGGCTCCAGGGCGAGGTCAAGGACCTCGCGCACGTCGCCGACCAGGTGCACGGTCAGCTTGTCCAGCACCTCGGCCGGGACGTCGTCCAGGTCCGGGCCGTTGCGCTTGGGCAGCAGCACGGTCGTCGCACCGGCCTGGTGCGCGGCCAGCAGCTTCTGCTTCACGCCGCCGATCGGCAGGACCCGGCCGGTCAGGGACACCTCGCCGGTCATCGCCACGTCCTTGCGGACCAGGCGCCCGCTCAGGAGCGAGGCCAGGGCCGTGGTCATCGTGACGCCGGCGCTCGGGCCGTCCTTGGGCTGGGCCCCGGCCGGCACGTGGACGTGCACCGCGCGCTTGCTGAGGTCCGCCACCGGCAGCTCCAGCTCGGCGCCGTGCGAGCGCAGGTAGCTCAGCGCGATCTGCGCCGACTCCTTCATCACGTCGCCCAGCTGGCCGGTCAGGCTCAGGCCGGTGCCGCCGGTCTCCGGGTCGGACAGGGAGGCCTCGACGAAGAGCACCTCGCCGCCGGCGCCGGTCACCGCCAGGCCCGTCGCCACGCCCGGCACGGCCAGGCGGTCGGCGGTCTCCGGGGTGTGGCGGGGACGGCCCAGGTAGTCCTTCAGGTTCTCGACCGTGATGGTGAGCTGCGCCTTCGAACCCTCGGGTGTCACCTCGGCGTCCGTCACCTCGACGTCAGCCGCGTCCGTGCTCGCACCAGGTGCGTCGCCGGATGCGACTTCAGCGTCCTGATCCAGAACCGTCGCCGAGCTTTTGGCCGCGGCTTCAGAATCCGCCAGGGCCGTCTTCGCAGCGACCTTCCGCAGCACCCGGGAGATGGCGCGCTCCAAATCACGCACACCGGCCTCCCGCGTGTACTGCTGAGCCAGCAGCCGCAGCGCCTCGTCGTCGAACGCCACCTCGTCGGTGGACAGCCCGGCGCGGTCGATCTGGCGCGGCAGCAGGTGGTCGCGGGCGATCAGGACCTTCTCGTCCTCGGTGTAGCCGTCGAGGCGCACCAGCTCCATGCGGTCCAGCAGCGGGCCCGGGATGGACTCCAGGACGTTCGCCGTGGCCAGGAACACCACGTCCGACAGGTCGAGCTCGACCTCCAGGTAGTGGTCGCGGAACGTGTGGTTCTGCGCCGGGTCCAGGACCTCCAGCAGGGCCGCCGTCGGGTCGCCGCGGTAGTCGGCGCCGACCTTGTCGATCTCGTCCAGCAGCACGACCGGGTTCATCGTGCCGGCGTCCTTGATGGCACGCACGATCCGGCCGGGCAGCGCGCCGACGTAGGTACGCCGGTGACCGCGGATCTCGGCCTCGTCCCGCACACCGCCGAGGGCGACGCGGACGAACTTGCGGCCCATGGCGCGCGCCACGGACTCGCCGAGGCTGGTCTTGCCGACGCCGGGCGGGCCGACCAGGGCCAGCACCGCGCCGGAACGACGTCCGCCGACCAGCTCCAGACCCTTGTCCTGCCGCTTCTTCCGCACCGCCAGGTACTCGACGATGCGCTCCTTGACGTCGTCCAGACCCGCGTGGTCGGCGTCCAGGACGGCGCGCGCGCCGGCGATGTCGTAGGAGTCCTCGGAGCGCTCGCTCCACGGCATCTCCAGGACGGTGTCCAGCCAGGTGCGGATCCAGCCGGCCTCGGGGTTCTGGTCCCCGGAGCGCTCCAGCTTGTCCACTTCCTTCAGCGCCGCCTCGCGGACCTTGTCGGGAAGGTCAGCGGCCTCGACGCGGGACCGGTAGTCCTCCTCTTCGGAGGCCTCCTTGCCGTCGAGCTCAGCCAGTTCCTTACGGATGGCAGAGAGCTGGCGACGCAGCAGAAACTCGCGCTGCTGCTTCTCCATCCCGTCCTCGACGTCCTTGCGGATGGACTCGTTGACGTCCAGCTCCACCAGGTGCTCGCGGCCCCAGGTCAGCAGCTTCTCCAGCCGCTCGTCGACGCTCAGCGTCTCCAGCAGCTCGATCTTCTGCGCGGCCTTCAGGTACGGCGCGTAGCCGGCGGAGTCCGCCAGCTGCGAGGGGTCGGAGATCTGCTGCACCATGTCGACGACCTGGAAGGCCTCGCGGTGCTGCAGGATCTCGATGGCCAGGTCCTTGTACTCCTTGGCCAGCTCGCGGGTCCTGGAGGTGATCGGCGGCTCCTCGAGCACGATCGCCTCGACCCACAGGGCCGCGCCCGGACCGGTGGTCCCGACGCCGATGGTGGCCCGGTGCGTCCCGCGCACCACGGCGACCATGCGTCCGGAGCCGGCCATCCGGCCGGTCTGCTCGATGATGGCGACGACGCCGGACTTGGCGTAGTTGCCGTCCAGCCGCGGCACGAGCAGCACCTGCTGCTTGCCCCCGCGGGTGGGGCCGTTGGCGGCGGCGTCGACGGCCGCGCGGGTCTCGGAGTCGGACAAATCCAGCGGCACGACCATGCCCGGCAGGACGACCGCGTCGTCCAGCGGGATGACCGGGAAGGCCTTGGTCGCGCCGGTCATGTTCTCACTCATTCGCTGTGGCTCCCTACAAGAAGTAAGTTGAGTCTGACTCACTCAATGTCTGGGCGCCGCGTGGTGTTCCCGAGGGGCCGTTCGCTGTGAGCGATCGCATACGCGGTGGTGGAAGGCGACGAGGTTTGCGCAGGTCGGCACCAGTGTCGGGAGGCGTCCGCTGTGAGCAGAGGGCCGACCGCCGGGAGCAGATGCCGCAGCGGCCGAGCTCGGTGCCGGGCAGTGTCGAAGGCATGCCGAACTCCACGCCTGCCACGCCTGCCACGCCCCCGGCCTACGACGCGATCGCCGACTGGTACGAGACGGAATTCCTCGCCGCGCAGGGCGATGCCGATCCGATCGGCATCAACGCCGCCCTCGCCGCGCTGCTCGGAGCAGCGCCTGAGGGTCCCGGCCCCGCCTGTCTGGAGATCGGCTGCGGCACCGGAGCGCACGCCGCGGCGGTCCGTGCGCTCGGCTGGACGCCGGTCGGCGTCGACCTGTCCTCGGGAATGCTGGCGTACGCCGCCGGCCGGCTTCCCGTCGCGCGCGCCGACGCCGAACACCTTCCGATCGGGACCGGTTCGCTCGACGCCGTGATCGCCGTGATGGTCCACACCGACATGCCGGGCTACGCGCGGGTCGTCGCCGAGGCCGCGCGGATCCTGCGGCCCGGCGGGAGGTTCGTGCACGTCGGCGTGCATCCGTGCTTCTGCGGCGGGTTCGCCGACCGCGGCGACCCGGCGGCGACGGTCATCCGCCCCGGCTACCTCGACGCGGGGCGGTGGACGACGGACTCGTGGACGTCGAACGGGGTGCGCGACAAGGTCGGCGCGACGCATTGGCCGCTGCCCGACCTGCTGCACATGGTGGCCGACGCGGGCCTGGTCCTGGAACGCTTCGCCGAGGGCGGGACGCCGGTACCGATCACGTTCTCTCTTCGGGCTTCCAAGCCGGAACTCTGATCCTTGCGATCAGGTCCCATCGATCCGGTCCCGTCGATCAGGTCATGAACTGGTCGTGCCGCGCGTAGAGCTCGGTCCACTCCTCCGGCGACAACACCCGCCCCGCGTTCCGGATCTCCGCCAGCTCCTCGAAGTACGGCTCGCGCGGCGCCCCCGGCGCGAACAGCACCAGCATCGACGCCGCCTCCCCCGAGGTGTTCGCGAAGCTGTGCACGCCGCCCGGCGGCACGAACAGGTAGTCCCCCGCGTTCGCGTCGCGCCAGGTCTCGCCGTCGTACAGCGCGACGCTGCCGTCCAGGATGAAGAAGGCCTCGGAGAACGTGCGGTGGTAGTGCCCGCTCGACGTCGTGCTCTTCGGCTTCCCCGGGAGCATGTCCCAGCGGTACAGGCCGTACAGACCGCCGGTGGTCCCGCCGGTGGACAGCAGGCTGACGCGCGAGGCGCCCCCGATGTTCAGCTCGGGCTCGGCGTCGGCGGTCCGGAACGTGGCGCTGACTTCGCCCTGCTCGGCGAAGTAGCGAGGTGAGGGGTAGGACATGCCCCGAACACTACGGCCGGGCCGGCGCGCGCCGGTAGGGCCGATCCCGGCTCGCTCGTCTGGGCCACTTGGCCGAATCGTGCGGACGCACCGCCGAAAAGCGGCCGAATCGCCGCCGAATCACGCCGTATCGCGCCGAATACTGAGACGGATATCCCGCGATATTGACGTTCCCTGAGATTTGCTGTCATTCTCAGAACATGAGACGCGCCACTGTTCTCGTGGCTCGCCGTCACGTCGATCTGCGCCGGACCGCGAGCGCGATCTGTCCTGCGTGCGCATACTGACTCAATGGCCCTGAGCTGGGCCGCAGCCAGTCTCCAGGCACATTGGTTTTGCCTCCGAAATATTCGGACCCCATTAGTCTTCGTCCGCCGAAGAATTCCATTCCGGGGAGCCCTTCATGCCCGCACGCAATGTCCGCCCGCTGCACCTGAACGCATTCCTGCACGCCCCCGGCCACCACGACGCCGCCTGGCGCCATCCCGGCAGCGGCGGCGACCGGACCCTGGACGTCGACTACCACATCGAGCTGGCCCGCACCGCCGAGCGCGGGCTGTTCGACGCCGTCTTCCTCGCCGACAGCCTGGCGGTCCGCAGCCGCCCCGACGTCACCGTCGCCGCCGGCCTGGAGCCGCTGACGCTGCTCACGGCGCTGGCCACGGCCACCGAGCACATCGGCCTGATCGCCACCGCCTCGACCACCTTCTACGAGCCCTACATCCTGGCCCGCACCCTGGCCTCGCTGGACCACATCTCGCACGGCCGCGCCGGCTGGAACGTGGCCACCGGCGGCGACCTGGCCGAGGCCGCCAACTTCAACCTGGACGAGCCGGTCGAGCACGCGGTGCGCTACGAGCGCGCGGCGGAGTTCCTGGACGTCGCCACGCAGCTGTGGGACAGCTGGGCCGACGACGCCGTGGTGCACGACCGCCGCGCCGGCCGCTACGCCGACCCGGACCGCATCCGCGAGGTGGAGCACACGGGGCTGTTCTTCAAGGTGCGCGGGCCGCTCAACGTGCAGCGCACGCCGCAGGGCTGGCCGCTGCTCGTGCACACCGCCTCCTCCGCCGACGGCCAGGAGTTCGCGGCCCGGTACGCCGAGGTCGTGCTCACAGCGCAGCAGAACATCGCCGACGCCGCGGCGTTCTCGCACGAAGTGAAGTCGCGCGCCGCCGCCTACGGCCGGGAAGCGCACGTCCCCGTCATACTGCCGGGCATCGCCCCGGTCATCGGCTCCACGGAGGCCGAGGCCCGCCGGCTCGCGCGCGAGCTGACCGAGCTGCAGCTCGCGGAGCCGGGCGTGAGCCAGCTCTCTGATCTGCTGGACGTCGACGTGTCAGGGCTCGATCCCGACCGGCCGATCCCCGCCGGCCTGCTGCCGCGCGAGGAGGACCTGACCGACCACCGGTTCGCACTGATCACCGACCTGGCGATCCGCGAGCGCCTGACCGTCGGCCAGATAGTGGCGCGCCTGAGCGGCGGCCGCGGCCACCGCGCGGTGGTCGGCACGCCGGACCAGATCGCCGACTCGCTGCAGGAGTGGTCGCAGGCCGGGGCGGCGGACGGGTTCACCGTGGCGCCGCCGATCCTGCCGGGCGGGCTCGCGGCGTTCGTCGACCACGTGGTGCCGGTACTACAGCGGCGCGGGCTGTTCCGCACCGAGTACGACCTCGGCACGCTGCGGGAACGCTTCAACGTGGCCCGCCCCGAGGACCACTTCCCGGAGCCGGCGCCGGCCGCCGTGCGACGAGCGGTGCTACCGCCGCTGGCCCGCGTCTGAGCGTTCAGCCAGAAGCGGAGCCGGCCGTGCGCAAACACCTCCAGACTCCGCGTCCTGATCGCTGCCGGTAGGACGCGGACCCGCCGGGGTGGCCGAGCTGTGGGAGGATCGGCTGCCCCGGCGCCTTTTTGTTGGCGCTCAACGCTATTTGCCCTTGTATGTAGCTCCTGCGCATGATGCTTGACGTTCCATGGCGGCTCACACAGTCGGCTAACACAGTCGGCTCACACGGTCGGCTCGACGAGCCCGTGGCTCACCGCACAAGCCGCCGCCTGCAACCGCGAGTTCACTCCCAGCTTGTTCAACACCGCCTGTGTGTGGCTCCGCACCGTCGTCACCGAAATCCCCATCGCCGCCGCCATCCCGCCGGTCGAGGCCCCGCTCACCAACTGCCGCAGCACCTCCAACTCCCGCGGCGTCAACGCCCCGGTCAGCCGGCCCGCCGCGGATTCCGTCCCGGGCCGGCGCGTCGTCACCGCGTGCCGCACCAGAACCGGGTCGTAGTACCCGGCGCCGGCGTGCAGGCGCTCTATCGCCGCAACGATCTCCTCCAGCGTGCGCCGCTTGGACATCAGCCCGTCCACACCCGCGGTGATCAGCGCGTGCAGCGGCGCGGCGTCCTGTTCCGTGGTCAGCGCCAGCACCTTGGTGCCGCGACGGTTCGCCGCGTCCGCCAACGCCGCCAGATCAGGCGTCGGCGGCCCGAAGTCCACGACGCAGATGTCTGCTTTACCGCCGCTGTCCGCCAAGCCGCGCGGGTCGAAGCTGACGTCGACCACATCATGACCGCGCTGCCTCAACGCCGATGCGAACGCCTCAGCGAACAGCCGATACGCGTCGCAGAGCATGACTCTCACACCACGTCAACGAGGCCCCGGAACGTCCGGTCACTCGATGACACTAAAAGGTGAAGATCTCACGTCCCGCCGCCCAGCCCCGCCTGTCGGCCGATGGCCGCCGCCTCCAGCATGCTGTGCGCGTCCAGCTTCTTCAGGATCCGCCTGACATGGGTCCTGACCGTGTGCTCGGAGACGGCCATCCGCCTCGCGATCGCACGCCGGTCCAGGCCCTCGACCAGGCATTCGAGCACCAGCTTCTCCCGCACGCCGAGCGCCGCCACCCGCGCATCACAGTCCGTACCCTCTTGCCCTTCGCCGCGCAGGTCGGCGAGCGTGTGGGTGCGCAGTACCTCTGTCACCAGCTCGAACGGCACCCAGTACTCGCCAGCCAGCGCGCCGCGGACCGCCCTGGCCATCTCCGCACTCGACGACCTGGTCAGAATCCACCCCTGGACACCGTCCTGCACCGCCTCGACCGCCTCGTCCACCGCCGTCGACGGCCCGAGAATCAGGACCTTGGCATCCCCGACGCGCGCCAGCGCCCGGATCAGCCGTCCGGGATGGTCGCGGAAGACCGCGACGTCCACCAGCACCACCTCCGGCCGGTGTTCGGCGACCGCCGCGAGCAGTTCCTCCGAACCGGACACGGTCGCGACCACGGTCAGCCCCTCCCCCCGCAGGTAGGCGGCCAGCGCGTCGGCCACCGCGCACAACGCGTCGCAGACCACGATCGTCCCCTCGGGCATGACCCGCTCCCCTGGTCGCCTGATCAATCCTGATCAGTCAGTACTTCCGATGAATGAGACCGAAGTGACGGCGCCTGCACGATCTCATTCCCGCGCCGGGACACGAGACTACGGGTGATCAGGCCGACACCACTCGCGTTCGGCCCATCCGTCACGAGCTTCGACACGTTCGAGTCATGAGATCTCGAGTCATGAGATGAGGAGCACACCGCACTATGAGGGCACATCAACGAGGTCTGACCCCCCGCGGCTGGGGGATCGCCGCGGCGGGCACGGTCGTGTGCGCGGCGGGCCTGGCCTTGTGCCTGGGCGGCACCACGGCCGCCCAAGCCGCGCCGGCGGCGGTGGCCGGCGGCGCGTTCGGCGTGGCCGCGGACGTCAGCCTGGCCGGCGTCCACGTGAGCGTCCCGGCCGGGCCGGCGGTGACGCTGCCGTCCCCGGGCGGCAGCGCGACGACGATCACCGGGCACGCTGTAGGCCTCGGCGTCGGGGCCCTGGCCTCGCTCGGCGTCCTGGACGTCAGCACGGTCGGCACGCCGCCGGGCGGCAGCGTGCACAGCACCGCCGAGGTGCAGGGGCTGCGCGTGGACGCCGTGCTCGGCGGCGACGATTCGGCGCTGCACGGCCAGGAGAACGCGATCAAATCGCAATGCACTGCGACCGGCTCGGGTGCGTCGGCGAGCACTGATCTGCTCCATGTGGTGATCGCCGGGCAGACCGTGGCCGCGAACCCCGCGCCGAACACGCACATCACCGTCCCGGGCATCGCGGACGTCGTCCTCAACGAGCAGACCCAGACCGGCAGCGCCGGGTCTCCGGGCGTCACGGTCAACGGCGTGCACATCCGCCTGCTGCCGGGTCTGGGCGCCCTGGGCGGCGGCGACATCTACCTCGCGCAGTCCCGCTGCTCGATCACCGGCGGGACCGGCATGCCGGTCGGCGCGGTCGGCGGCGTAGTGCTGACCGGGGTGCTCGGGGTGCTGTTCACCGGCTACCAGTTCCGCAAGCGGCGCTCGAACCGGGGTTCCTCCGGCGGCGCGTCCGGCGGCGGTAGTGGGTTCGGCGGCGGGATCGGCGACGTCGGCGACGGGGCCGGCGCGTGAAGGTGCTGGCCGTCGGGGCGCACCCGGACGACGTGGAACTCGGGTGCGGCGCCGCGCTGCTGGCGCACCGTGCCCGGGGCGACAGCGTCGGGCTGCTCGTGCTCACCGGTGGTGAGCACGGGCCGCAGGGTCAGTCGTCGCGGGTGTCGGAGCAGGAGATCGCCGCGTCCATCCTCGGAGCCGACCTGTTCTGGGGCGGCTTCGAGGACGGCGCGGTGCCGGAGGGACGCGCCGCGGTGGCGGTGGTCGAGGACGCGATCCGGGCCACCGGCGCGGACGTCGTCTACACGCACTCGCCGCGCGACAGCCACCAGGACCACCGCTCGGCGGCGGTGGCGACGCTCGCGGCCGGGCGGCTGGTCAGCAGGATCCTGATGTACGAGACGCCGTCGTCGCTCGGGTTCGCGCCGACGGTGTTCGTGGACGCCGCCGAGCACCTGCCGGGGAAGCTGAAGGCGTTGCGCGCGCACGTGTCGCAGGTGTTGAAGAACCAGATGGTGGACCTGGACGCGGTCGCGGCGCAGGCGCGCTTCCGGGGGTTTCAGGCGCGGCTGCGGCACGCTGAGGCGTTCGAAACCGAGCGGTTCGCTTGGGATCTCAGCGGCGCGGGCCTTTCCGGTCCTCGCGTCGACCAGCACGTCTCAGGCATCGAATACGCACCGGCAGCCGGTCGGGGCCGGTGACCGCGTGAGCCGTGCCAGCCATCGCCGCGTCTCAGCCGTCCGGCTTCCCTCCGGATGGCCCAGACACGCGTTCATAGTCGGTGCGGTGCTCGTGCCGTGGTCGGTGCTGGGTACCGCGGTCCTGACGGCGGGCGTCGTCTATCTGCTCGACGCCGTCTTCCTGTGCTTCTTCATCCGGCACACCGCTTTCGCGGTCTCCGCCCTGCGGCATGCGGACCCTGATTCGCTCGCCGCCGCACGGGCCGATTCACTGGTCTTCGGCGAGCTGGCGGGCTACCGGCCGGCCGTGTCGGTGCTGGTGTCGTGCAAGAACGAGCGGCTGGTCGTCGATCGGCTGGTCTCGGAGCTGCTGGCCCTGGACCACCCGGCCGAGCTGCTGCAGATCGTCATCGTCGACGACGGCTCCGACGACGGGACCGGCGAGATCCTCGACCGTCGCGCCGCTGCCGAACCGCGGCTGCTGGCGCTGCATCGTCCTGCGGGATCCGGCCCTGCGGGCAAGTCCGCTGCTTTGAACTACGCGCTGCCCCGGCTGACCGGGGAGATCGTCGTGGTCTTCGACGCCGACCACCGGCCGCACCGCGACAGCCTGGCGCTGCTGGTACGGCACTTCGAGGATCCGAGCGTGGGCGCGGTGCAGGGCCGGTGCCGGATCCGCAATGCCGCCGACGCGCCGCTGACCAGGCTGATCACCGTGGACTACCTGGCCGGCTACCTGGTCAACGAGTTCGGGCGGCAGTCGGTGTTCGGGTTGCCGGCCTACGGCGGGGCGAACTGCGCGATCCGGCTGGCAGCGCTGAGGGATCTGGGCGGGTGGAACGTGCACAGCGTCACCGAGGACACGGATGTGACGCTGCGGCTGCTGCTGTCGGGGCTGCGTGTGCGGTACGAGCCGGGTGCCGTGGACGACGAGGAGGGAGTCACGACGGTGCAGCGGTTCTGGAAGCAGCGGTATCGGTGGGCTCGGGGGCATCAGCAGGTGTGCCGGGACTATTTGAGGCACGTGTGGCGGGCTTCGCATTTGTCAGTGCTCGAACGTGTCGAGACGGTGATGTTCCTGCTGATCTACCACGTTCCGGTGGCTTCGTTGCTGGCGTTGGGATTGCTGGTGCTGTCGGCCGCCGGGCTGGTGCCGGCGGCGTCGATACCCGGCGGGTTCGTGCTGTGGACGTTGCTGTTTCTGGGGCCGCTGCTGGAGATCGGCGGCGGGATGTTGTTGGCGCGGACGCGTCGCTCCGATGTGCTGGCGCTGGTGTGGTTTCTGCCGATGTTCCTGGTGTCGGCGGTGTTGTGCGGGAAGGCTTGGTTCGACGGGCTGTCAGGGTCCTCCTATACGTGGGTGCGGACGGATCGGTCGGGGGCGGGTTCGGGGGCAGGTTCGGGGCCGGGGCTGTCGGGGCCCTCAGGGCGGTCGGGACCTTCAGGGCGGTCGGGACCGGGGCCGTCCGGATCGTCGGCGCGGCAGGTGCCGTCGTGAGGCCGGAACCGTGGCGCGTGTTCGTGCGCATCGGGATGCTGCTGGCCCTCACGATCGCCGGTTTCGTGCTGTTGCAGCGGTGGATGCGGGGCGTGGAGACCGCGGCGACCGTGGACGTGTTCCACGCGCTCGGCGTCGGCGGCGTGTCCCGCGGTTATCAGGCTTCGATCATCGTCGACGCCCGGTCACGCGGATCGTTCGCCGCGATCCTGACACCGGCGTGCTCGTCGCTGGCCTCGCTGCTGGCGCTGGGCGGACTCGCGGTACTGCGGCCGACGGGAGCCCGGGGCCGGCTGGCACTCGCAGTCGGTGCGGCGATGGCCGTGGTGTTCGTGGGGAACATCGCGCGGATCGCCGCCTCGATCGGCGTCGGGCTGCTGACCGGGCCTTCGGCGCTCGTGCTGTTCCACGACTGGGTCGGATCTCTTTTCGCTTTCGCTTACACGCTCGGAGGGTTCGTGTTGATGATGTGGTTCCTGCTGCCCCGGGACGGGGTGGCTTTGGACGACCTGTGCCTCGCCGCCGCTGATGGGGTGCGCCATGAGTCCTGAGCCAGTGGCGTTGGCGATCGGCGGCTCACTGGTCGCCGTCGCGGCCGTCCGCAGCGCTGTGACCAGGATCGGAGTACGCCGACAACTCCGCGTCGCCCTCGTCGCCCCGGACCCTGCCGCGCGCGTCGCGGCGGTGCAGACGGCCGGCGAGAACGGCGTAGGACGCAACGCCCGGCTGCTGTTGGACATCGCCGAGGCCGAGGAGGACATCTGGGTCCGGCAGGCGTTGGCGCAGACGGTGATGCGGCATCGGTGGGAGCCGGCGTGCACGGTCGCCTTGGTACGGCTGCGGGTGTGGGCCAAGCAGGAGTTGTTGTGGGGGCGGCTGGAGGTGCCCGCTGCGTCGGTGGTGGGCGTCGACGGTGCGCAGGCGTTGGTTTCGACCGGCTGGTGGGAGGAGTGACATGACGGAAACAGTGCTGGTCACAGGGGTTGGTGGGCCTGCGGGGGTCTCGGTGGTCAACGCGCTGCAGCGTGCTGGCGTGCGTACTGTCGCAGTGGACTGTGACGCTTCCGCTGCCGGGCTTTCGTTGGGTGACGTGTCCGGGGTCGTTCCGATGGCCGGGGATCCCAAGTTCGTCGAGACTTTGTGCGATCTCGCAGTATCCCAGGGTGCTGATGCCGTCGTCTCGACGGTCGCCGAGGAGCTCGTCGCGTTAGGAGCACGCGCTGAAGACCTTGCCGGCAAAGGGATCGCAGTGTGGGTTCCCTCGCAGAAGACAGTGGAGCAGTGCACTGACAAGGCCGTCTTCGCGACCGTCCTGGACGAAGCCGGGATCGCGACGCCAGCTACCGGTTTCGCCGCATCGGACGTATCAGGGCCCTGGATCGTGAAGCCGCGGTTCGGCCGAGGTTCGCGTGACGTGTATCCGTGCGACTCGGCCGACGAGGTGGCGTGGGCGCTGCGGCGCGTCGTCGATCCCATTGTGCAGACGCGGTTGTCGGGGCTGGAGTTCACCGTCGACGCGCTCGTCGACCGCGACGGACGGTTCGCCGGCGGCGTGCCGCGCTGGCGGCTGGAGACGCGCGGCGGGATCTCGACGAAGGGGGAGACGTTCGCCGATGACAGGGTACTGATAGGAGCAGCGGCGGTGTTGGAGGCCGTCGGGCTGTGCGGGGTGGCGTGCGTCCAGGGCTTCGTGACGGACGCGGACGAGGTGGTGTTCGTCGAGTGCAACCCGCGTTTCTCCGGCGGACTGCCGCTGTCCCTGGCGGCCGGCGCGGATCTGGTGGGCGAATACGTGCGGGGAATCAGGGGACTGCCGATCCGGAGCTCGCGTCTGGGGTATCGGCCCGGTGTGCGGATGTCGCGACTGTTCTGTGAGGTGTTCGAAGGTTGAGACTCACCATCCCGTTCGGGACCCGGCCGGAGATCGTGAAGCTGGCGCCGGTCGTCCGCGAGCTGCGGCGACGCGAGTGGCCCACCCGCCTGGTCTTCACCGGGCAGCACTACGATCCGGCGCTCGGCGAGGAGTTCCTGGGCTCACTGAATATGGAGCCTGATTCCCGCTGGACCCTGCCGCCGGACCCCACAGCGGCCCTCGGCGCGCTGCTGGAGCGCGCGGTCGAGGAGGTGACGGCGTTCGCCGCCGACGCCGTGCTGCTGATGGGCGACACGATGACGGTCCCGATGTTCTGCCTGGCCGCGCGGCGTGCCTGCGTGCCGGTGGTGCACCTGGAGGCGGGGCTGCGCTCGTTCAACGAGACGTCGATGGAGGAGGTCAACCGGCGCATCGCGGCCACCACGGCATCACTGCACCTGGCACCCACGGCCCTGGCCGCGCGCTTCCTGACCGACGAGGGCGTCGACGCCGCGCGGATCCGCGTCGTCGGCAACACTGTGGTGGACGTGGTGCGCGAATCAGGCGTACCGCGCGTGCCGTTCGAGTCGCGCGCCGGCGTGCTGGTGACGGCGCACCGCGCGTCGACGGTCGACTCCCCCGCACGGTTGCAGGCACTTGTGGACTTGTTGGTACGCATCGCGGGCCTGGCCGCCTCGGACCCCGCCTTCGGCCCGGTGCTGTTCCCCGCGCACCCCCGCACCCGCGACCGCCTCGCCACGGCGGGGCTGCTCGACGCGCTGACGGAAGCAGGGATCCGGGTGGTCGCGCCGCTGCCATACCGCGAGATGCTGACAGCGCTGGCCGCGTCGCGCGTGGTGGTGACGGACTCGGGCGGCCTGCAGGAGGAGGCCTCGTGGTTCGGCATCCCGGCGGTGGTGCTGCGCCGCTCGACGCCGCGCTGGGAAGGCGTGGCCGCCGGCGCCTCGGAGCTCGTCGGGCTGGACGGCGACGCGGCGCTGGCGGCCGTCGCCCGCTTCGGTCAGCTGGCGGAGCTTAAGCGCGTGGACGCGTTGGAGTGCCCGTATGGGGACGGCTTCGCGTCGGCGCGGGTGGCCGACGCGGTCGCGGAGGCCGAGGCGGCGGGGCTGCTGCGGCTGCGGGAGCCGGACTTCGTGGGCCGCGCGGCGCCGGGGAGCGTCGGGCATGGGGCGGAGGCCTCGTGGAGTTGAGCAGCGGCGGCTCGCGGCGAAATCTTGTCGGAGGGGCCAGTTATCTAACCACCACCACCCGCGACATCGAGGCAGTCCTCTGCGACCTCGACGACACCCTCTACCCCCAAGCCACCTGGCTCGACGGTGCCTGGCGCGCAGTGGCAGCGGAGGCCGCCCGCCACGGAATCGACGAGCCCGCATTCCTTGCAGCCCTGCAAGCCGACTCAGCCCTCGGCTCCGCCCGCGGCGGCATCATCGACCGCGCCCTGGCCGCCGTGGGGTTCGGGACGGCGGCCGGGCACGCGGGCGCGGTGACGGAGCCGGGATCGAGCGTGGCGGCGGAGATCGGCGCGGCTGCCGGACACGACAGTGCGGCGTTGGCGTCAGCATCGCGTGCAGCCGCAGGCACCGAGGCGGCAGCCGGGCACAACGGCACAGCGGCGGGTGCCGGCGCGGCGGTCCGGATCGCGGCATTGGGCACCCATGACAGTGCGGCGTTGGCGTCAGCATTCGGTGCAGCCACAGGCACCGAGGCGACAGCCGGCCACAACAGCGCGGCGGCGGCATCGGGTGCAGCCACCGACGCGCTCGATCCGGCGCCAAGCGCATCGGGGTGCGCCACATCGACCGCAGCGTGCGCGGATGTGGTCAGTCCTCTCCTTAACCCCACCCCCTCCCAACCTGCCACTACTCCAGCCGACACCTCGGCCAGCGCCCCAACCCTCGCCGCAGCCGTCGCCGTCGCCAGCACCAGCACCAGCACCAGCACCAGCACCCGAGCCCTCGTCCCCGTCAGCGCCAGCGCCAGCGCCCCGGCCGCCGGCACCGGCACCGCCGCCACAATCACCCCCACCCCCGCCGATCTCATCGCCCGCCTGGTGGCGGTCTTCCGCGCTCATCGCCCGGTGCGGCTGGAGCCGTATCCGGGGGTGCGCGAGGCGCTGGCCCGGCTCCGGATGGCGGGGGTGCGGCTCGCGGTGGTTACTGATGGGGATGTTGATGTGCAGGCTTGGAAGGTGCGGGCGTTGGGGTTGTCCGCGTTCTTCGAGTGTGTCGTCGTCTCTGATGCGCTGGGGGGACGTGCTGTGCGCAAGCCCCATGCCGCGCCGTTTCTTGCCGCTCTTGAGGGGCTCGGTGTTCGGCCCGGGCGGTGCGTTGTTGTCGGCGATCGTCCTGAGAAAGATGTTACGGGGGCGGTGGGGGTTGATATCAGGGCTATTCGGGTGAAAACCGGCGAGTATCAGCGGGCTGCCGATGTCGCTGGGACCTGGCATACGGCTGCTGATTTTCCCGCCGCTGTCGACTGGCTGCTTCAGACGTGAAAGCGGCGCGCGCCGGGGGAGATCCCAGCGCGCGCCGCTCGTACAAACAGACAAGCGCCTACAGCGGCAGCTTGCGGAACAGGGGGCGCGGGACGTGCCGCAGGCCCGACATCACGTAGCGGAACGCGCCCGGCGCCCAGACCGTGTGCGAGCCGCGGCGCAGGCCTGCGATGATCGCGTCGGCGACCGCGTCCGGGGTGGTGGACAGCGGCGCCTTCTCCAGGCCGTGGGTCATCTTCGTGTCCACGAAGCCGGGGCGCACCACCATCACGTGCACGCCGGTGCCGACCAGGCTGTCGCCGAGGCCTTGGGCGAAGGTGTCGAGGCCGGCCTTGGACGAGCCGTAGATGAAGTTCGACCTGCGCGCGCGCTCCCCCGCGACGGAGGACAGAACCACCAGTGCCCCGTGTCCCTGCTTCTTCAGCGCCTGGGCGACCACGATGCCGCTGGAGACCGCGCCGGTGTAGTTCACGTGCGCGACGGCTGCGGCGCGTGCCGGGTCCTTTTCGTCCTCCGCCTGGTCGCCGAGGACGCCGAAGGCCATCAGGACCACGTCGACGTCGCCGGTGGCGAAGACCTGCGAGAGCACTTTGTCGTGGTCGTCGGTGGCGGCGGCGTCGAAGGCGACGACGTCGACCGCGGCGCCGAGGCGGCGCAGTTCGGCGGCGTTGTCCTCCAGGCGCTGGGAGGGGCGGCCGGCCAGGTAGATCTTCTTGGTGCGCGCGGCGGCCATCTTGCGGGCCGTCGCCATGGCGATGTCCGAGGAGCCGCCCAGCACCAGCAGAGACTGGGCCGCGCCCAGGGAGTCCTTCATATCCGTTGTTCCAATCCGTTGTTGCTGCGGGGGCCCTGAGGGGAGCTACTGCGAACTCTAGAGAAGCCTCTCTGCAGAGCTCCGTATAGCGGGCCTCTACAGGTGCAGGCGGCGCGCCTGGTCCGACATGAACACCTGGTGCGGGTCGGTCTCCGCGCGAAGCTTGCGGAACGCCTCAAGGCGCGGGTACATGTCCGCCATCAGCTCGGGCCGCATCCGCGAGTCCTTCGCCAAGTACAGGCGGCCGCCGGCCTCCAGCACCTTCTCGTCCATGTCGTCCAGCAGCTGCGCCAGTCCCGCGGTGTTGGTCGGGAAGTCCAGCGCCAGAGTCCAGCCCTTAGAGGGGAACGACAGGTAGCCGGGGCTGCCTTCGCCGAAACGCTTGAGGACGGTCAGAGCGGCCGGGGCACCGTGCGCGGAGATCTGCTCGACGATCTGACGCAGCGTGTCCTCAGCGCCGAACGGAATCACGAACTGCCACTGCAGGAATCCCGCAGGACCATAGACGCGGTTCCACTCCATGATCCCGTCCAGAGGGTGGAAGAACGCACCCACACCCTGGATCACGCCCTCTTTACGGACCGGCGCCTTACGGAACCACATCTCATTGAACGCGCGGCCGGTCATCTTGTTCAGCAGACCGCTGACCGGAACCGGAGGAACCTTGCCCAGGGACAACGGAGCGAACTTGCGCGGGTCCTTGCGGACCTTCGCCGGGAGCTCGTCCAGCTTCGCGAAGTCGCCGCAGGTGAGCACGGAGCGCCCGAGGTTGCGGCCGGTGGACAGGCAGTCGATCCAGGCCACCGTGTAGGGGTACTTCTCGTCGGTGGCGGCGAGCTCGGCCAGGACGCCGTCCAGGTCCGGGGCGCGCCAGATGTCGGCCTTGATGCGGGCCGTCTCGACCTTCTTGAACGCGATGGTGGCCTGGGTGACGATCCCGGTCAGGCCCATGCCGCCGGCCGTGGCCCAGAACAGCTCCGGCTCGGTCTGCGGGGTCAGCGTGCGGATCTGCCCGTCCGCGCCGAGCAGGTCCATCGAGAGCACGTGCTGGGCGAAGGTGCCAGCGCTGTGGTGGTTCTTGCCGTGGATGTCCGCACCGATCGCGCCGCCGACGGTGACGTAGCGGGTGCCCGGGGTGACCGGCACGAACCAGCCCAGCGGCAGCATCGTGTTCATCAGCTGGTGCAGGCTGACGCCGGACTGCGCGGTGACGATCCCGTTCTCGATGTCGATGTTGAGGATCTTGTTGAGCGAAGTGGTGCGCACGACCCGGCCGCCGCCGTTCTGCGCCGGGTCGCCGTAGGAGCGTCCCAGGCCGCGGGCGATGACGCCGCGCGGGCCGGCGCCGGCGACCAGCTCGGCGAGCTGGTCGATCGCCGTGGGGTCGGCGACGTCGGCGACCGAGGGGCTGGTCATGCCCCAGCCGTAGAGGCGCTCGGAGTGCACCTCGCCGCCGGTTGAACTCTGCTGTGGCACAGCCACGTCTCTCACGTCCCTATATTCATTTCGACTTCAGTACTGCCGCCCCGGGCGGCGGGGCGGCTCAGCCGCGCGCGCCGACCAGGATCACGCCGGTGGCGAACACCGCGAGCCACACGGCCCCGATACCCATGATTACGCGGTCCTTCAGGACGACGTCCTCGGGCTCTCCAGCGCGGCCGGAGTCGATGAACATCGAGTAGCGCAGGAAGATGAAGACCCAGGGGATGACCGAGATCTCCAGCCACGGCTTGGCGGACTTGTGGGCCACGATGCCGTTGGCGGTGGTGGCCAGTTGGAAGGCCCACAGCGAGTACGTGATCATGGTGACCGTGGCGGCGGCCTGCCACACGAACCGCAAGTAGGTCTGGGAGTACTCCGAGAGCGACTTGCGGGAAGCGGCGGCGTCCTCCCCCATCAGCACCATCTCCGAGTAGCGCTTGCCGGCGACCATGAACAGCGAGCCGAAGCCGGTGGTCAGCAGGAACCACTGCGAGAGCTCCAGGTTCGCCGCCACGCCGCCGACGATGGCGCGCAGCAGGAAGCCGGAGGCCACCATCGCCAGGTCCAGGACCGGCACGTGCTTGAACCACATCGAGTACACGATGTGCAGCGCCATGTAGACGGCGACCACCAGGACCGTGGTCCAGTTCGCTATGGCCGCGATCCCCAGGCCCGCGAGGCCGCAGACCGTGCCGGAGACCAGGGCCAGCGGGATCGGGACCCAGCCGGCGGCGATCGGGCGGAAGCGCTTCTTGGGGTGGCGCCGGTCGGACTCGACGTCCATGACGTCGTTGATGAAGTAGATGCAGGACGCGGCGAAGCAGAACGCGACGAAGGCGATCGCGGAGGTACGCAGCACATCGGCGTGGCCGAGCTTGGCCGCCGACAGCGGAGCGGCCAGGACCAGAACGTTCTTGACCCACTGCCGCGGCCGGGCGGCGAGCAGCAGAGCGACCGGCATGGGGGGACGCTTGCGCAGGTCAGCCGGGGCATCGACGGCGTTGGTGGAACCCGTCGCGGGCTGGGGCTCGGACACCTGCGGCTCAGCAGACTGCGTGGGAAGGGATGTCACCGGGCAAACCTATCGGATGGTTGAATCGCGGAGTGTAAGCAGCTCGGACCAGACTCGATCCGTTTCCTGATCGAGGTCTTCGAGCGACCCGTTGTTTGCGATGACGTAATCCGCCGCCGCCAGTCGGTCCTCCCGCGACGCCTGCGCCGCCATCCGCGCGGCGGCGTCCGCACGGGACATACCGCGGTTGGCGAGCAGTCGCGCATACCGGACTTCCTCATCGGCGTCGACCACGATCACGGCCGCATACCCGCGGTCCGCCCCACCCTCGACCAATAGCGGAATATCGTAGACGACAATGCCGCCTTCCGGGGCGGCATCGGCCCATTCGGCCATCAGCGCGGCGACCCGCGGGTGCACGATCGCGTTGAGCGCGGCCAGCCGCTCGGGGTCGGCGAACACGATGGCGCCCAGCTTGGGCCGGTCCAGAGCCCCGTCGGGCCCGACCACCTCGGAACCGAACTCCTTGACAACCGCGTCGTAGCCGTCGGTGCCGGGTTCCACGACCCGGCGCGCGGCCAGGTCGGCGTCGACCACGGTGGCGCCTCGGGCCTTGAGCCTGTTGAGCACCTCGCTCTTGCCCGAGCCGATGCCACCGGTGAGGCCGACGCTTAGCGTGGCCGGCTTGTCCTTCTCCATGGGGCTCCGTTCGGCTGGGGACGTTCGCGATCGCCGTCTGCAGAAGGCTAACGTGGCGCTGCACTCTTTAGGTCACTGTGTGGGACGGGAGCGAATGGACAAGCGGGATTCCGCGGCGGGAAACGCTATAGGGACGGCGCGCTGGAAGGCCGTCACCGGTTCCGCCGCCTTCGCCGCCGCGGTGTTCGCCCTCGGCTACGGCTGCACCGGCAACGCGGCCCCGGCCGCGGTCAGCGCCGGTCCCCCGGTGAAGGTGACCTCGCAGACCCCGGAACCGTCGAGCCCCGTCGGGAAGCTGCCCGCGGACCGCACCAAGCCGTCGTCCGCGCCGTGCGCGACCGAGGTCCGGCCGGCCGGCTGGTCCAGGATCGAGAACGCCAAGCCCGGTGACTCCTCGTGGCGGGCCAGCTTCGACTCGGACACGTCCGCGGTCGCCGGGTACGTGAACCAGGTGAGTGCGGCCTGTGGGGACACTCTGGACCTGCACCTGTCCGGGTACGTGTCCTCCGCGTCCGTGACCGCGTACCGGATGGGCTGGTACGGCGGCGCGGGCGGCCGCGTGGTGTGGAGCACGTCGCACGTGCCGGTGAGCGCGAGCGCGGTGAAGAACTCCGGGCCGCCGACGTACACGGTCGAGGCCTCGTGGCCGGTCGCCACGCGCATCCCGATCACGCAGGCCTGGACGCCGGGCTACTACCTGCTGATCGTGCGCGCTAAGCCGCATGACACCGGCGATGCGATTCCTCTGATCATCCGGGACGACAGTGCCGGCAACGGAACGCCGGGAAGTGGGAGCTCGCCGCTGTTGCTCCAGGCGTCCGTATTGACGTACCAGGCGTATAACAACTACGGACGGTACAGCCTCTATTACGGCCCTAAGGACCTGTCCTCTAAGCGTTCGGACCGCTCTAGGGTGGCGTCCTTCGACCGCCCCTATAACGGGAGCGGGTATCAGGCGCCCTTCCTATACGACATCCCATTGGCGGAGGAAGCGGAGAAGCTGGGGCTGGACGTCGACTACACCACGGATATCGACGTGGACCAGCGTCCCAGCCAGGTCGCCGCGCATAAGGCGCTCCTTATTGGCGGCCACTCGGAGTACTGGACGCGGCGGATGTACGACGCGGCCCTTTACGCGCGCAGCAAGGGAACCAACATCGGTTTCTTCGGCGCGAACGAGATCTATTGGCATGCGCGCCTGGAGCCCTCTCCCTCCGGGCAGGACCGGCGCATGGTCGTCTACCGCTATGCGAACGAGGACCCATTGGCGAAGTCCGACCCGTCGCAGGCGACGGTGTTCTGGGATTCTCCGCAGTTGCAGATGCCCGAGGCTCAGATCGTGGGGCCGGCTTATGGGGAGCTCGGTGCGGACGGCGGGGCGTTCCGGGTACTCCAGCCGGACTCGTGGATCTTTGCCGGGACCGGGGCTACTAAGGACCAGGTCCTGAAGAACTCTCTGGGCGGCGAGTACGACACGGTGAAGAACAACTACGCGACCCCTCCGGACATCGATGTGATCGCCGCTGCGCCGATCGTGTTCAGCGGGCAGTCCACGATGGCGACGATGTCGTACTACACCGATCCGTCGGGGGCCGGGATCTTCGCCGGGGGGATGACGTACTGGGACTGCCAGATGGCGCGGATGTGCGGGGACCGGCCGGTCGATGAGGGGACGTCGAAGCTGCTGGCGGCGATGACGGACAACGTGTTGCGGACGTTCGTGCAGGGGCCGGCCGGGAAGAAGTACCCGTCGGTGCACCGGCCGGCTCCGAGTCCGCAGGCGTTGATCTCCACGGCGGTTTCGCAGAGCGACGTCGGGATCGGGCCGCCCAAGACGACGGAGGGGTGACGGAGGGGCGGGGGTTGGCGCCGGCGCGGGCGGCGCGGGCGCAAGCGGGCGGCGCGGCCGGCGCGGGCGGGCGGCCCCGGCGGCGCGGGAAGCCGCTTCGCGTGCCTGCCGGGCTGACAGCCGGTGGCTGGTCCAAGATGGCACCAGCCCGGCGCTCGGCGGGCGCGAGGACCGGGAGTAGGGACGGTAGGGGCGTGCGCGCTGGTGTGGTGACGGGGGCTGGGGTCGGTCGGGTTCCGGTCGCGTGACCGCCGAGGGTGCTTTAGCGGGGTCGGCTGAGGATCCCGGTGCGTTCGCGCGTTCGGCGTCTGTGCTGTTGCCGGTCTATGTCGAGCCTGTGGAGAGCGGGGCGGCGGCAGCTTCCGCGGATCCTGCTGAACGGCTGAACCTGTGGCGGGGCGTTCCGCTTCCCGCGCGGTTGCTGCGGGTGGGGCTGGCTGCGGCGGTCGCTGTGGCGTGTGCGGCGGACCTGCCCATGCGGCAGGGGGCGGCGGGCCGGTTCGGGGTCAGTGCCAGGTTCGATTCCGACTTCGGCTCTGACTCTGACTTCGGCTCCACCTCTGGCGAGGAAATCGGTGTGTCCTCGGCCGGAACCGCTACTGCTACTTCGGCGGAGTGCCCGACGGGACTGGCTCGGGGCTGGCTGCGTACAGAGAACGCGCGGCCGGGCACGACTGCATGGCAGGACGCGAAGCGCACACGTGCCGGGAGCGTAAACGGCTATCTGGACCGGGACAGCGCGCAGTGCGGGGACACGGTGACCGCCTACCTGAGTTCTCTGGCGCCGGCTTCGGGAGCTTCGCTGTCGGCGTACCGGATGGGGTTCTACGGCGGCGCGGAGGGGCGGCTCATCTGGCAGGTCAGGGACGTCACCCTGGAGCCGCAGCCGAGGGCCGCGGTGACCGGGGCGAGCCTGCTGACCGTCGCTCCGTGGCGGCCGACGTTGACGTTCCGGATCACCGGGCGGTGGACGCCGGGGTACTACCTGCTGGTGGTGCGGGCGCCGGGGCAGAGCGCGTCGTCGATTCCGTTGGTGGTGCGGGCCGACGGGGACCGTGCGCCGCTGGGGTTCCAGGCCAGTGTGCTGACGTACCAGGCGTACAACACGTTCGGCGGGCACTCGGCGTACGCGAACTCGCCGCGGAAGGCCGTGGCCAGTACCGAGGTGAGCTTCGACCGGCCGTACGAGGACGGCGGGTACTACTCGCCGTACCAGTACGAGCTGCCGCTGGTGCGGGAGATCGAGAAGCTCGGGATCGACACGGACTACTTCACGGACATCGACGCCGACTCCGACCCGGCGCAGCTGCGGCTGCACAAGGGGGTGATCACCGGCGGGCACTCGGAGTACTGGACGAAGCGGATGTACGACGGCGCGGTCGCCGCGCGCCAGGCCGGTGTGAACATCGCATTCTTCGGCGCCAACGCTGTCTACACAGCCGCCCGCCTGACCGGCTCCCCGCTGGGCCCGGACCGCCGCGTGGTGATCCGCCGCTCGCTGGCCGGCGACCCGCTGGCCGCGCGCGACCCCTCGCTGGCCACCGTGAACTGGTCGGCCCCACCGCTGAACCGCCCGGAAGCCACGCTGATCGGCGAGGGCTACGGCTACCTCGGCGCCAGCGGCTCACTGCGGGTACTGCACCCCGCCTCGTGGATCTTCGCCGGCACCGGCGTGACCGAGGGGCAGGTGCTGCGCAACACGGTCGGCGGCGAGTACGACCAGGTGGACGTGAACCAGCCGACGACCCCGCCGGACGTGGACGTCCTGGCGGCGATGCCGATCAGGTTCCTGAGCGGCCAGGCCGGCATGGCGACGACGACGTACTACGTGGCACCCTCGCACGCCGGCGTCTTCGACGCGGGCACGACGTACTGGCCCTGCGTGATGAGCGGCGACTGCCTGCACCTGGGCCCCACCCCGCCCGCGGTGCGCGCGGTGGTGACGCGCGCGACGGACAACGTGCTGCTCGCGTTCGCGGGCGGGCCGGCGGGGCTGGAGCACGCTTCGACGCCGAACTGGCCTCCGTCGGCGGAGGGGCTGGTGGGGTCGGCTCGGGAGGTGGGGGACGTGGCGGTGCGGGCTTATTGAGGTGCGGATGCGCTGACTTTTGCGGCTGCGCGGAGGGGCCCCGCCCCGTCCTGGGGGACAAACCACCGTGAATCAATTATCGAATAGCGTCAACCGCCGGGAGAAGGCCTCGGCAGCGAAAACCACTCGGTCGGAGCAGCGCCCGCCCGGCCGCAAGGCGGACCATGAGCTTTGCCTACCAGCCAGATGACGGCTTGGCCCCGAACCGAGCGGTGAGCGACCTAGTCACTTCCGTCGCTATGCGGCCGAGGTCGTGGCGAACCGGCTCTTCGAAGTTAGGCGGGGTCTAGCGATGCTCCAGCTGGTCCGGTTCCCATCGACAAGACCCCGAAGGGATTCTTGCCCCATTCCTTGATTGGATGTGGCAGTGGCGCCCATTCAGGGAGCCAGTCGTCACCGATCTGTCCGGTCAGGGCGCTGTGGAACCAGTCGGAGAAGTCCAGGTCGTAGTCGCGCCACTCGAACCAGTTGCGCAGGGAGACCGAGACGATCCAGTGGCCGGTCGGCTGCTGCTTGAGGCAAAGCATGTCGCCCTCGAGTGTCGAGCCCCACAGCAGTAGCCCGTTGGGGACGGGTAGGAGCGGGACGCCTCTCCGGTCGCCTGACCAGTCACTGAGTCCTGGGCCGGAGTGTTCGCCGGCGAAGCCGAGCGTCCGCGGGCCGTAGATCCAGATGAAGTCGGAGATCTTCGAGTCGCCGTAGGCACACATGATCTCCAGGAAGTCCTCCGGGAGGTTCACTCCCCACAGCATGCCCAGGGACTGCAGGATCGCCGTATCCACGGGGCGCAGCGGTCCACCGAGGACGTGTGCGAAGTCCTCCAAAGCTCTCACGCTCTCACCGCCTTCGTCTAACTCAGCACCTTGACGCCGTAGGGACACCCGTGGCCCTCTGTGATCCTTCGTGTTGTCGAGACATGAAGATCACACCAGAGAGCCACGGGCGTGCCCAACGATACGACCTTGCTGCTCGGATTGGACGGGGTGGAGGTGGAGTCGGTGACCATGCAGGCCGACGGCTGCCCACTGGTCCTTCTGACCACCGCCGATGAGTGTGCCCGCTGCTGTCCGGAATGCGGGATGCAGGCCAAGAGAGTCAAGGAGTGGACCACGACGCGACCCCGTGACCTGCCGGTGGGCGGACGGCGCTGTGACCTGCGATGGCGTAAGCGACGCTGGCGCCGCGACCAGGTGGACTGTGCGCGCCAGTCGTTCACCGAGTCGTTACCGGCCATCCCCGCGCGAGCGCGACTGACGGTTCGGCTGCGCGAGTCCGCAGGCGCAGCGGTCGGGGATCGGGGACGAACTGTCGTGCAGTCGGCGCGGGACCACAGCATGGCCTGGCCGATCGTGATGGCGGCCGTCCGGGTCCACGCCGCGCGGGTCATCCCGGCGTCCACGCCTGCGGTGTCGATCCTGGGCATCGACGAGATCCGCCGCGGCAAGGCCAAGTGGCGGTTCGACGAGCAGACACAGTCGTTCGTCACGATGGCTGATCGCTGGCATGTGGGGATGGTGGACCTCTCTGGCGGAGCAGGACTGCTCGGCCAGGTCGAGGGCCGCAACGCGGCCGTGGTCACCGACTGGCTGAACGAGCGCGGGGATGCCTGGAAGACCGGCGTGGCGTTCGTCGCGATCGACATGTGCACCGTGTTCAAGTCCGCGATCCGCACCGCACTACCGCACGCGACGATCGTCGTGGACCACTTCCACGTGGTGCAGCTGGCCAACGCCGCGCTCACCGAGGTCCGCCGCCGGGTCATTGTCCAGCACCGCGGGCACCGGGGCCGCAAGGGCAACCGGGAATGGGAGCTGAGGAACCGGCTGACCCGCTCGGCGGCCCGGATGCACGCCGACCACCTGGACCCGATGGTCGAGGACCTCAACGCCTTGCCACCCAGGATCGGCAAGCCGATCCTGGACGCCTGGAACGCCAAAGAAGACCTTCTGGACCTCCTTGCCCTGGCCGGCACCCATCCGAGCCGAGGCCAGGTCTACCGCCTGCTGACCAGGTTCTACGAGTCCTGCGCGGCGTCCGGGCTTCCCGAGTTCGAACGCCTGGCCACCACGATCAGCACCTGGTGGCACGAGATTCTCGCCTTCATCATCACCGGCATCACCAACGCCGGGTCCGAGGGCACCAACCGTGATCAAGACCATCGCCCGAGACGCCTACGGCTTTCGGAACCCGGAGAACCAGCGACTACGCACTCGCTGTGGCACCACCCGACGCGCCCGCGGACACCTCAACCCCGCCTAACTTCGAAGAGCCGGCGAACCACGCCAGCTCGCCGGTGTCGCGTTCGTGACGGCCGGGCGGGCAGCCAGCCAGCCAGGCAGGCAGCGTTCAGCAGCCCAAGGCCCGCGAACCTCAGTCCGAAGGCGCCGGGCTAGGCGCCCCCGACTTCGCCCCCGACGACGGCGCGCCCGGCGCCGAGCTGCCGCCTGCCGGGGCGGAGCCGCTCGGCGAGCCCGGTGCTCCTGACGAGGGTGCGCCGCTGGACGATGGTCCGCTCGGCGTGCCGGTGCCGCCGGTGCTGCCGCTCGGCGGCGAGGTCGGGGCGTTCGGGGTGGTGTGCTTGTACAGGGCCTCGGCGATCTTCAGGGTGAAGGCCTTCGCGTCGTCGCCCTTGACCAGCGCCTCTTGGGTGGTGATCAGGTATGTGCGGTTGCCGTCGTACATCACCAGGACGGCGTCCTTGCCGGTTTCGGTGACGTAGGTTGCCGGGTGGCCGGCTACGGAGATCGGGGCGTACTGGTCGCCTTGTCCGGCGAAGGTGCCGACGGTGCTGGCGCCGTGGCTTTGGGCGGTTGCGGCGTCGGCGTAGATCGCCAGTTGGATCTCCACCTGGTCGCCGGTGACTTTGCCGGTGGCGTCCTGGACGACGCCGTATTGGCAGCGGACGCGGCCGAGTTGCTTGGCTGCGGTGGGCTGGAAGGCTGTGAAGAAGTCGCCGCCGTTGAGGGGGTTGCCCAGGGCCAGCTGCATGTCGGCGTCGGTGACCAGGCCGCTGCAGTTCTTCGGTAGTTGGGTCGCGGCCAGTGTGGGGCCCGCCGCCGGGTCGAAGGTGGGCTGCGGGGTCGGTGTGCTGGATGTCTGCGCGCCGGGGAAGGAGCCGGTGGCGGTGGTGCTCGAGGAGCCCTTGTGCACCGAACCGCTGCCGCCGCACGCGGTCAGCGCCAGGGCCGCCGCGCAGGCGATGCCGAGGGCGGCGGCGCCTGTGCCGGATATGCGTGTCAGGGGCCGGCGGGCCGCAGCCGGGGCCGGGGTCGTAAGGGTCCGCATGCTTGGCAACCTATCGAATCGGTGTGGCGGGCGAGAAGGTTTCGGATCACTCCGCGACCCTCACCCCGAGGTGACCGACGGGGACATCCCGTTGGCGGCGAGCAGGCGCGGTGCGCCGCTGCCATCAGCGGGCACAGCGTACAGGTCGCTGCCGGGGTCGTCGTCGTGCGGGACGGCGTACATGACCGTGCTGTTGGTCAGCCACGCGGCCTGGTCGTCGACGCTGCGGGTCTCGGCCAGCGGCGTCTCCTGCATGGTGGCCAGGTTCAGCACCGTGAAGCGCCACGGGTGCCGGATGTCGTCGGACACGCGCTTCTTGAACACCAGGCGCGTCCCGTCCGGGGACAGCGAGGGGCACTCCACGTTCTCGCGCAACGCGGTCAGCTTGTGCGCTGCGAAGTCGCCCTTCATCAGCCACGTCTTACCGTTGCTGCCCATAGTCGCGTAGAACGTATTGTCGTCCGCGGTAAAGGTGACGCCCCAGAAGTTGATGTCGACGGCCTTATAGACGCTGCCGTCCACGTAGGCGTTGAAGTTCTCCAGAGAGTCGACGTACTGCCCGGTCCTAAGGTCCAGGATCGAGGCACGGGTCGATGCGCCGGGCGTCGTATAAGAGTCGCCGTACACGAAGGTCGTCCACGCCGCCATCCGGCCGTCCGCGGACAGTCGCGCACGGTTCGGCGTACCGGCGATGGCCACCTTCTTGAGCTGCTTAAAGGAACTGTCGTAGACCTCCGCATAGGCCTGGCTCATGAGGCTTCCCTCGGATTGCAGGCAGAGGAGTACGCCAGAGGCCGTGTAGGACCGTTCGCACGGAATGGTGGAAACCGTAGGGACCGCGTTCGACGCAGCACCGACGGGAGACTCCACCAGCTTGCCGAAGTCCGGGCCCTGCACCATCGACCGGTACGTCAACTCCCCCGCGGCGACCGTGAAGCCTCCTCTCACGCCGGCACGCTTAGTGGAACGCCCCAGGAAGGCCGTCAGTCCGGCCGCGACAGCGATCACGACCAATACGGCGATCGACGAGATCAGGATCTTGGCCCGGTTGTCGCGAGGTGCCTCAGAACCGCCGAGTTGGCCGGAAGTGGTCTCCTGTTCCGTCTCCTGTTCCACATCCTCTAAGTCAGCCATCGGCATGTTCCTTCCACGGCGACACCAGCAGCGTCGACACGGTGATCGCCACAGCCATGGCCCCGGAGAACCAGAGCATGACCGTCTTGGGATCGGTGTGCGACCACGCCGCCCCGAACGCGACGGACGACGCGAACCCGGCGACGGCACCGATCGACTGCATCACCGCGAGCCCGGAGGTACGCAGCGCGGCCGGGATGCGCGGGCCGCAATAGGCCATGAGAACGCCGTCACTGGCCGCGTAGGCGAGGCCTGGGAGAAGGAGTGCGGCAACCAGCAGGACGGCGTCAGGAGCGTTCGTGGCGAGGAGCGCATAGGCGATGACAAGAAGCAGGTGCCCGATGACGAACACCTTCCAGCGCCCCACCCGGTCGGCCAGACGACCCACCGGGATGGCCGTCACGACGAACATCCCCATGGTGCCGGTGGCGAGCAACGCGTACTCGGAAGCGGTGAGCTGCATTCTGTGCGCGAGCGTCAGGTACACGAAGGTGTCGCTCACCCAGGCGAGCGCCAGAAGCCCCACCGCGATACCCGTAAGGATGAACCACTTCTGTCGCAACAGCCCGAAGGCCGCACGCAGAGACGCCTCAGAACGCTCCTGCAGTTCCTTCTTGTGGTCCGTCACGTAAAGGCAGAACACCACCAGGCCGATGGCCGCAACGCAGAAGGCGATGATGAACAGCGCGTCGAACGCTTTGCGTTCCGTCCCGAACTTCGCCGTCCACAGCAGAACGAACGACGCGATGAGCGGTCCGGTAGCCGCGCCGATGTTGTCGAGCATGCGGTGCACACCGAACGAGCGCCCCAGGATCTGCGGCGGAGACGACAGCGAGATCAGCGCATCGCGCGGGGCGGAGCGCATCCCCTTACCGAAGCGGTCCGCGCTAAGGAGTCCGCTCAGGCCGCCGAAAGAGGGCCCGACGATGGGGAACCCCAGTTTGGTCACCGCGGAGGCGCCGTACCCGATGCCGGCCAGAAGCTTGCGGCGCTGCCATCGGTCCGACAGATACGCGGCCGGAATCGCCAGCAGCGCGGGGATGCCGTTGTAGAGCCCGTCCAGGAACCCGATCGCCGTCGGCGTCTCGTGGAGCACGTTGAGCAAGTAGTAGCCGACCACCGCGACCAGCATCTCCGAGGAGACGTCCGTCAGGAGGCTCACCGTGCCGAGCATCTTGACGTTGAAAGGGACCCGCTCCCGCGTGCTCCTGGTTTCCTGGATGCGCTTGGCGGTTCTCGATCCCGTCAAATACACGTCGAAACAATAGCGAAAGCCCCGTCCGCTTTGAGCGGACGGGGCCTTTCAGCTACGAACTGTTACGCGGTGCGAGCCTCAGCTCTGGCCGCCCGACAGCTTCTCGCGCAGCGCCGCCAGGGCCTCGTCGGAGGCCAGAGCGCCGCCGGCGCTCTCCTCGGCCGCACCCGAGGAGTACGACGAGGGGGCACCCTCGGCGTTCTCCTGGACACCGGCCTCGGCGTCGGCCTTGCGGGCCTCGGCGATCTGCTTCTGGTGCGACTCGTAGCGGGCGTGGGCCTCGGCGTACTGGCCCTCCCACACCTCGCGCTGGGCGTCGTAGCCCTCGAGCCACTCGCCCGTCTCCGGGTCGAAGCCCTCGGGGTAGATGTAGTTGCCCTGGTCGTCGTAGGTGGCGGCCATGCCGTACAGCGCCGGGTCGAACTGGTCGGTCTCGATGTCGCCGGTCAGGCCCTCGTTGGCCTGCTTCAGGGACAGCGAGATGCGACGGCGATCCAGGTCGATGTCGATGACCTTGACGAAGATCTCGTCGCCGACGTTGACGACCTGCTCCGGGACCTCCACGTGGCGCTCGGCCAGCTCGGAGATGTGGACCAGGCCCTCGATGCCCTCGTCCACCCGGACGAACGCGCCGAACGGCACCAGCTTGGTGACCTTGCCCGGCACGACCTGGCCGATGGCGTGGGTGCGGGCGAAGGTCTGCCACGGGTCCTCCATGGTCGCCTTCAGGGACAGCGAGACGCGCTCGCGGTCCATGTCGACGTCCAGGACCTCGACCGTGACCTCCTGGCCGACCTCGACGACCTCGGAGGGGTGGTCGATGTGCTTCCAGGACAGCTCCGAGACGTGCACCAGGCCGTCCACGCCGCCCAGGTCGACGAAGGCGCCGAAGTTCACGATCGACGACACGACGCCGGAGCGGACCTGGCCCTTCTGCAGGGTGGTGAGGAAGTTCTGGCGGACCTCGGACTGGGTCTGCTCGAGCCAGGCGCGGCGGGACAGGACCACGTTGTTGCGGTTCTTGTCCAGCTCGATGATCTTGGCCTCGAGCTCCTTGCCGACGTACGGCTGCAGGTCGCGCACGCGGCGCATCTCGACCAGGGAGGCCGGCAGGAAGCCGCGCAGACCGATGTCCAGGATCAGGCCGCCCTTGACGACCTCGATGACGGTACCGGTGACGATGCCGTCCTTCTCCTTGATCTCCTCGATCGTGCCCCAGGCGCGCTCGTACTGAGCCCGCTTCTTGGACAGGATGAGACGGCCTTCCTTGTCCTCCTTCTGGAGGACCAGGGCCTCGATGTGGTCGCCCACGGCGACGACCTCGTTGGGGTCGACGTCGTGCTTGATCGAGAGCTCCCGCGACGGGATCACGCCCTCGGTCTTGTAACCGATGTCGAGCAGGACTTCGTCCCGGTCGACCTTGACGATGACACCCTCGACGATGTCGCCGTCGTTGAAGTACTTGATGGTCTGGTCGATCGCGGCGAGGAATTCCTCCGCCGAACCGATGTCGTTGATGGCGACCTGAGGCGTTCGGGCGGTCTCGGTGCTGCTCGTCATGGGGAAGGGGGCTCCGGATACGGACACATTGTGGGCGACGGCCTCCACCGGTCGGGGATGCCGACGCTGGGATAGGTCCATCACCAGTCAAGAGCCGAACGGTCGACGAGGATCGGGTGTCCAACGAAGAAGATTCAGAACCTGCCCGCAGCGCATCGCCCAGAATACGGGTCGTACGCACGCGTGGTCAATCCGATACCCGTCTCCACCGGGGACGCGGACACGGCCCACGGCGCGACCGGGCACAGCGGGCGGGCGCCCGGCTAACATCTCCACCTGCGTGATCGTCTTGCGACCCGCTGGTGAAAGGAAGCCCGCACTGTGACCGATGTGACGGAAGAGTCGCCGGAATTCCCCGGTGACCCCGGAATCGAAGATAACGATACGGTCCGCGTGGCCCGCCGTCACCTGTCAGATTCCGCCACGATCCGGGCGAACCGGGGCTGGTGGGACGCCAACGCCGACGATTACCAGGCCGAACACGGTGCGTTCCTGGGCGACGACCGCTTCATCTGGTGCCCGGAGGGCCTGGACGAGGCGGACGCGCGGCTGCTGGGGGCCGATCTGGCGGGAAAGCGCGTCCTGGAGGTCGGGGCCGGGGCGGCGCAGTGCTCGCGGTGGCTGGCGGCGCAGGGGGCTTACGCGGTGGCTTCCGATCTTTCGTTCGGGCAGCTGGCGCATGCGTTGCGGATCGATGCGGGGACGGCTTTGGCGGCGGCGGGGATCGGGGTTGCGGGGGCGGCCTCGGCGGGGGCCGACTCGGCGAGGGCAGAAGCGGCGGGCGTGGCGGGGGCGGCCGGCGGCGAGGCGGACCTCGGGGCCGGAACTGAGGCCGACGCCGGGGCCGGAGCTGAGGCGGCCGCCGGGGCTGCCGGGGCCGGGGCGGACGCCGTGGTGGGCGTGCCGCTGGTCCAGGCGGACGCGACGCGCCTGCCGTTCGCGGACGAGGCGTTCGACATCGTGTGCGCGGCCTACGGCGCGGTCCCGTTCGTGGCGGACTCGGCGGCGGTGATGCGCGAGGCGGCGCGGGTGTTGAAGCCGGGCGGACGGTGGGTGTTCTCGGTGTCGCACCCGATCCGGTGGTCGTTCCCGGACGACCCGACCGAAGCCGGGCTGACGGCGCGCGACTCGTACTTCGACCGGCGACCGTATGTGGAGTTCGACGATCGCGGACTGGCGACGTACGCGGAGCACCACCGGACGATGGGCGACCGGGTGCGGGAGATCGCGGCGGCGGGGCTGCGGCTGGTGGACGTGGTGGAGCCGGAGTGGCCGGCCGGGCTGACCGAGGTGTGGGGCGGGTGGTCGCCGCTGCGGGGGCGGATCATTCCGGGGACTGCGGTGTTCGTGACGGTGAAGGAGTAGGCGGGACGCACGCGAAGGGGGTAGCCAGGGGTGGCGCAATGCCCTCCTCCGGCGTGGCGCCGTCGTGGCGCCTCCCCCGGTGGCGACAGTGCTCCCGTGGTTGGCGTGGGTGGCGATCGGTCCGGGCGGCGGCTCTTCGGGGTGCGGCGCACTGTCGGGCTGGTGCGCGCCTGTCGGGCTGAACAGGTGGATCCGGCGTCCTTCTACGAGCCCTTGGCGGCCGACTCCGTGGCGCTGGTCGGCCGGCACGTGCCGGTGCGCGGGCTCCGCGTGCTGGACGTCGGCGGCGGCCCGGGCTTCTTCGCGGCGGCGTTCGGGGCTGCGGGGGCGCGGTACCTGTCGGTGGATCTGCGGCCGATCGGCGATGTCTGCGGCGACGCACAGGCGCTGCCGATGCGGGACGAATCAGTAGACGTGTGCTTCTCCTCCAATGTCCTCGAACACGTCGCGGACCCGCGCCGCATGCTGTCGGAGATGCTGCGCGTGACGCGCCCCGGCGGCCTCGTCTTCCTGTGCTTCACCAACTGGCTCGGACCGCTCGGCGGCCACGAGACCTCCCCCTGGCACTACCTCGGCGGCGAGTGGGCGGCGCGACGCTACGAACGACGGCGCGGCACTCCCCCGACCAACCGCTACGGCGTCTCGCTCTTCCCGCTCTCGGTCGGCAGGGTCCTGCGGTGGGTGCGGGACGCGGAGCGGGACGGCGTCGCCGACCGCCTCGCCGTCTTCCCGCGCTACCACCCCGCCTGGGCTCACCCGATCGTGGCAGTACCGGGCGTCCGCGAGTTCCTGACCGCCAACTGCGCCATCGCGCTGCGCGTGCGCTCCCAGTCGAACTCGGCGGCCCACGCCATGCACGCCGTGCTCACCTCGGAAGCGCGCGCCGGGTCGGCGTCGAGCTCCTTCAGAACCCCGGAGACCGTGTCGGCCAGGGTCGCCCCGGGCGCGACGAGCCAGCCGGTGGTGCCGTCGCGGATGGCGTCGCGCAGGCCGTCGACGTCGTAGGCGACGGTCGGCACGCCCAGCGCCGCCGCCTCCAGCACCGACAGGCCCCAGCCCTCGCCCTGGGACGCGGACAGGTGCAGCCGGGCGCTGCGCAGGAGGCGGTTCTTGGCCTCGTCGGGGAGGTGGCCGTGGATGTGGACGTGGTCAGTGTGTCGTATGCGTGACACTGTGTCTCGAATCTGCTGCTCGTCCGGGCCACGACCGACGATGTGGACCTTGATGCCGGGCCATGTCTCGGCGAGGTCGTCGGCGAGCTGGGCCACCCGCTCCAGGCGCTTGTGCCGTACCAGGCGGCCGACGGCCACCAACTGAGGCGCCGCACCGCTTTCAGCCTCTGGAGCTACGACTAGTCGTAGTACCGGTTCGAGAACCGCATCCCCGGTAACGGCGACTCCGTTGTGAACCAGTTCAATCGGCCCGGTCCAGCGCAACCGGGTCCGCATCGCGGCGATGGTGGACTCTGATACCGCCACCGCCGGACAGCGCCGGTAGACCCGCCGTGCCGCCGGGCCCTCCAGCCACCGCCCGAGGGCGGCCATCGGACGGCTGAAGTGCGTGGCGAACTGCTCGTCATGGACGTGGTGGACGACGATCGCGACACCGGTGCGCCGGCGTGACAGCACCAGCGGGGAGAAGAACGGGATGCCGTTCTGGCAGTCGATCACGAAGTCGGGCGCGTGTCCGGACAGTCGAGCCCTGATCAGGTGTGCGAGAACGCCGGGATACACGGACCACGGGCCGCCGCATCGCAGCCAGCTGATGCCGTCGCGGGTCTCGCGGCGTGGTTGGCCCGGTTCGCGCGAGGTGAGGAAGTCGACGGTGTGGCCGCGTGCCACGAATCCGCGGGCGATCTCGTGGGCGAAGGCCTCTGCTCCGCCGGCGGTCTGCTGCCAGGGGTCGCGCCAGTTGAGGATGGCTAAGTGCACTGCGATACAACGAGGGACAGCGCGGCGCGACACGCGAGGCGGGGCTTTTCGGGCGGATCTTCGATCGTACGGGGCGACGGGAGCGGTTCCGGTGTTCCCCGCGAGTGGCGCGCCGTCGGCAGGCTTTCGGGACCGAAGTTCACTCAGACGGGGGTTACCCGGCTGTCCTTCAGGTACCCCGACGTCTAGCGTGACCGCTCAAGAGACACGCGCGGCACCGCACCGGAGGGACTCTCGATGCTCCGCAGGGCCAAGAACGAGCGGGCCAGGAACGAGCGGGCCGGGGACGGTGCGCGGCGCGGGAGCGGACGGACCGCGTCGGCCGGGCTGGTGGTGGCGGTCGGGACCGGGCTCGGGAACGTGCTGGCGTACGGGTTCAACCTGGTGCTCTCGCGAGGGCTCGGGCCCGGCGGGTACGCGGAGTTGGGGACGCTGCTGTCGGTGTTCCTGATCGGGACGGTGCCGGGGCTGGCGGTGCAGGCGATCAACGCGCGGCGGCTGGCGGTGGTCGCGGAGGCTTCGCCGGCGGCGCGGGCCGCGTTGGTGCGCGGGCTGCGACGGCGGGGGTTGGCGGTCGGGGGCGCGGTGGCGGCGGTGTTCGTGGCGCTGGCGCCGGCGATCGCGGCGTTGCTGCCGTCGGTGACGGTGGGGGGCGTGGCGTGGACGGGGGTGTCGCTGGCGGCGAACACGGTGTTCGCGTCGTACTTGGGGATCGCGCAGGGGACGTCGCGGTTCATGACGATGACGGTGCTGTATTTGGCCGCGCAGGGGGCGCGGTTGACGATCGGGGTGGTGGCGGCTTCGGCGCAGGTGTCGCCGACGACGGTGATGGCGGCGCAGACGGCGGGTTGGGCGTTCGCGGCGGTGGCGGGGCGGTGGTTGCTGCGGGACGTTGTGGAGGCGGGCGCGGGAGCCGGGGCTGGGGCTGGGACGGGAACTGGGGCAGGCGCTGGCGCCGAGGCTGGGACGGGAACAGGCGCTCGCGCCGAAGCGAGCATGGCGGCAGCGGCCGGAGGCGCGCGGTCGACGTCGGCTGCGGTACCGGAATCGGCATCGGCTGCGGCTGCGGCTGCGGCTGCGGTACCGACATCGGCATCGGCATCGGCATCGGTTGCGGTACCCGCATCGGCGTCGGCATGGCAGGACGCAGACCCGCGCACCGCCACCCACCACGGCTACGTCAGCGAAGTACTGCGCGCGACCGGCGGCCTGGGCGGCATCCTGCTGCTGACGGTCCTCGACACCCTGCTGGCCAGCCGCTACCTGGTCGACGGGGACCTCGGTCGCTACAACACCGGCGCGTTGTTGGCGCGTGCGGCGTTCTTCGCGCCGAGCTTCGTGGCGTTGCTGGCGTACCCGCGGTTGGCGCGCCCCACGGAACGGCGGCGGGCGCTGCTGACGGCGCTGGCGCTGACCGGCGGGATCGGGGTGCTGGGGGTGGCGATCGCGGGTGCGGGCGGCGACCCGCTGATCCGGGTGGCGTTCGGGGCGAAGTACGCCACGCCCGGCGGCTTCGACCTCGGGGCCGACGGCTGGGTTTTCGCCAGCGTCGGGGCGTTGCTGGCGCTGGTTAACCTGGCGCTGCTTGACGGTGTGGCGCGCCGTTCGCACGCGGTGTCGGCGGTGGTGCTCGGCGGGATCGTGCTGGAGACGACGGTGATCGTCGGCTTCGCGCACGGCTCGGCGGCGGCGATCGTGACGGCCGCCGCGGCCTGCTCGCTCGTGACCGCCACGGTGTCGGTGGCGGTCTGTCTGACGGCGCGCGCGGCGGTCGAGGCCGTGGCGGCGACAGCGGCGGCGGAGGTCGAGGACGAGGACGCGCAGGCGGTCGGGGCTGTGGCGCAGAGTACGTAGAGCCTGAGCCCTCAGCCCTCAGCCCTCAGCCCTCAGCCCTCAGCCGTCGACCCTCAACCATCAGCGCCTAGTGCGCCGCATCCGCCCAGTTCGCGGCGACCCCGACCGACACGTCCAGCGGCACCCGCAGCTCCGCCGCGGCCGCCATCTCGCGCCGCACCAGCGCCTCGACCTGCTCCCGCTCGCCGGCGGCGATCTCCAGCACCAGTTCGTCGTGCACCTGGAGCAGCATCCGGGACTGGAGCTCCTCCTTCACCAGCGCGTCGCGCACGCGGATCATCGCGACCTTGATGATGTCCGCGGCCGAGCCCTGGATCGGGGCGTTCAGGGCCATCCGCTCGGCCATCTCGCGGCGTTGGCGGTTGTCGCTGGCCAGGTCCGGGAGGTAGCGGCGGCGGCCGAACATGGTCTCGGTGTAGCCGGTGGCGCGGGCCTGGACCACGATTTCGTGCAGGTAGTCGCGGACGCCGCCGAAGCGCTGGAAGTAGTCCTCCATCATCTTCGCCGCTTCGCCGGTCTCGATGCCCAGCTGCTGCGAGAGGCCGAACGCCGACAGGCCGTAGGCCAGGCCGTAGCTCATGGCCTTGATGCGGCGGCGGTGCTCGGGGTCGACGGCGGTGGCGTCCACCTCGAACACCTTCGAGGCGACCGTGTTGTGCAGGTCCTCGCCGGAGGTGAAGGCGTCGATCAGGCCCTGGTCCTCGGACAGGTGCGCCATGATGCGCATCTCGATCTGGCTGTAGTCCGCGGTCATCAGGGACTCGTAGCCGGGCCCGGCGATGAAGGCCTTGCGGATCTGCTGCCCCTCCAGGGTGCGGATGGGGATGTTCTGCAGGTTCGGGTCCACCGAGGACAGCCGGCCGGTGGCGGCGATCATCTGGTTGTAGGTGGTGTGGATGCGGGTGTCCGCCGACACCGACTTCGACAGCCCCTCGACCACGGTCTTCAGCCGGTTCACCTCGCGCCAGCGCAGCAGGTGGTCCAGGAACGGGTGCTGGGTCTGGGCCTGGAGCCAGGCCAGGGCGTCGGCGTCGGTGGTGTAGCCGGTCTTGATCTTCTTGGTCTTGGGCATGCCCAGGGTCTCGAAGATGACTTCCTGCAGCTGCTTGGGCGAGCCCAGGTTCAGGGTCTCGACGCCCGCCTCGGCGCGGGCCGCGTCGACCTCCTTGGACGCCTCGCTGGAGAAGCCCTTCTCCAGCTCCTGGAACAGCCGGTCGTCGATGGCGATGCCGACCTGCTCCATCGCCGCCAGCACGCCGACCAGCGGCAGCTCGATGTCGGTCAGCAGCTGCTCGGCGCCGGTGTCGGCGAGCTTCTCGCGCAGCGCGTCGGCCAGGTCCAGGACCGCGTGCGCGGCGGCCATCTGGCGCTCGGCCTCGGCGTCCTCGTCGGCGAACAGCGTGCCCTGGTTGGTGTCGGCGTCGGCCGGCGACAGGCGGCGGCCCAGCACCTCCTCGGCCAGCGGCTCCAGCTCGAAGGAGCGGCGGCCGGACTGGGCCAGGTAGGCCTCCAGCGCGGTGTCGGCGACCACGCCGTCCAGGGTGAGGCCGCGCGCGGCCAGGGCCAGGATCGGGCCCTTGGCGTCGTGCAGCACCTTCGGGCGCGCCGGGTCGGCCAGCCAGGCCGCCAGCGCGGTCTCGTCGGCCGGGTCCAGCTGGGTGACGTCGATGTAGGCGGCGGTGCCGTCGGCGCTGGCGAAAGCCAGGCCGCTGACGTCCCCGGTCCCGCGGCCCCAGGTGCCGTTCACCGCCACGCCGGTCGCGGCCTCGCCGGTGGCGTTCGCGGCCAGCCAGTCGGACAGCTGCCCGACCTCCAGCACCTGCCCCTGGAGCGCCACGGCCTCGCCGACGGCGGTCTCGTCGGCGCCGGAGGCCAGCAGCGGTGCCACGCGGTCGCGCATCGACCGGGAGAACTCCAGTGTGTCGAACAGCTGGTACACCGACTCCGGGTCGCCCTCGGAGGTCCACGCCAGGTCCGCGGGGCCGGCCTGGAGCGGCACGTCCTTGATCAGCTCGGTCAGCTCGCGGTTGAGCCGCACCTGCTCCAGGTGCGCCCGCAGCGTCTCGCCGGCCTTGCCCTTCACCTCGTCGGCGCGCGCCACCAGCTCGGTCAGCGAGCCGAACTCGCGGATCCACTTCGCGGCGGTCTTCTCGCCGACGCCGGGGATGTTCGGCAGGTTGTCCGAGGGGTCGCCGCGCAGCGCGGCGAAGTCGGGGTACTGCTGCGGGGTCAGCTCGTACTTCTCCTCCACCGCCGCCGGGGTGAAGCGGGACAGGTCCGAGACGCCGCGCTTGGGGTACAGGACGGTGACGTCGTCGTTCACCAGCTGGAGCGAGTCGCGGTCGCCGGTGAGGATGCGGACCTCGTAGCCGTCGGAGGCGGCCTGGGTGGTGAGGGTGGCGATGACGTCGTCCGCCTCGAAGCCCTCCTTGCGGATCACCGTGATGCCCAGGCCCGCGAGCAGCTCGTCGATCAGGCCGATCTGGCTCTTGAAGTCGTCCGGCGAGGCCGAGCGGTTGGCCTTGTACTCGGGGAACTTCTCGGTGCGGAAGGTCTGGCGCGAGACGTCGAAGGCCACCGCGACGTGCGTCGGCTGCTCGTCGCGCAGCGTGTTGATCAGCATCGACGTGAACCCCTGCACCGCGCCGGTGGGCTGGCCCGTGGTGGTGCGCAGGTCGGCCTCCTTCAGCGCGTAGTACGCCCGGTACGCCAGGGAATGGCCGTCCAGCAGGAGCAGGACGGGGCGGCTTGCGGTGGACTCGGGGGTCTTCTTGGCGGGGCTCACGGTATGGATCCTATTGCGCGGTACCGACAGGCCGGGGCAACTCGGCGGTGGTTAGGCTGACTGCAACACGTTGCAGTTAATGTGGTGTAGTTTTCCGCGGCCATTCCGCGCCCCGCCCACCGAAAGAGGCTCCGCAATGTCGATAGACCAGAACAACCAGGTGTCCGAGGCCGAACAGATCGCCGCGATGTTCAACGAGATCGGCGCCGGCCACCTGACCGAGCGCATGGACATCGTCATCACCTCCGCGACCAAGGAGGAGATCGTCGCGACGATGCCGGTCGCCGGCAACACCCAGGTCTACGGCCTGCTGCACGGCGGCGCCTCGGTGGTGCTGGCCGAGACCCTGGGCTCGCTGATGGCCGCGCTGCACGCCGGCGCGGACAAGCAGGTGGTCGGCGTGGACATCAACGCCACGCACCACCGCTCGGCCAAGGAGGGCCGGGTCACCGGGACCTGCCGGGTGCTGCACGCCGGGCGCACCCTGGTGGTCAGCGAGATCGTCGTCACCGACGAGGCCGGGCGCCGGGTCTGCACCAGCAGGATCACGTGCCTGGTCAAGGAATGACGCGTCCTTGATCCCCTGGCGCACCGTCCGCCACGGATCGACAATGCCCCCATGGGAGCAGGATGGGGGGACTTCGGCGGCGACGGCTCCGAGGCCGACCAGGCCGGGGATCCGGACCCCGGCGAGCTCGAGATCGTCGTCGAGCTCGTCGACGACGATCCGCTGCCGGGCGAGGGGCCGAACTCGGCCCGCAGCGAGCGCGAGACCATCGACGGCAGCACCTACCCGGGCTTGCACTTCGGCCGGCTCCCCCGCGCGGTCCGGATCGCCGGCGTGCTCGCCGCGGTCGCCGCGCTGACCTTCGCCGCGTGGCCAACGCCGGGCGGACGGGAGGCGACGCCGCAGCCGATCCCGACGCCGTCGCAGGTGAACGTCGACCTGTACAAGGTCCGGCTCGGCTCCACCACGCTCCAGACCGCGGACGGCGCCGACCACGCGGTGCTGGGCTTGGAGCTGACCAACAACGCCACGGCGCCGCTGGAGGTGGTCAGCGCCGAGATCTGGGACGCGGTGGGGACGCGGATCGGGTCGGCGTCGGTGTGGCCGGCGGAGGGCATGAGCGCGGGGAGCACGGTGTCGGTGCCGGTAACGCTTCCGTACGCGTGTGACGACTTCACGTATCTTCCGGTGCTGCCGTTGACGATCCGGTACAGCGTGAGCACGCCGCAGAATCCGGACGCGGGGCACGACTACGCCTATCCGCTGACCGGCGCGTTGTGGGACACGTACACGCGGCAGCGGGCCACGCAGTGTGCCAGGCCGGACCGGCAGATCACGGCCACGGCGATCGACACGACGCAGCCGATCGGCGCGCCGAGTGATCCGCAGGGGTTCGACTTGTCGTTCACGATCGAGGCGACGGGGACGACGGAGTGGATCGTCGACAAGGTGGCTTCCATAGGGTCCGATGTGGTCGTCACCGGGGACGCGCTGCCGGTGGTGGTGGCGGCCGGGCAGAGCGCGCGGGTGAGTACGCACTGGCATCTGGACGACTGCGCGCGGATGCCGCAGGGGAACGAGAGCATGACCGGGGTGGAGTTCACGGCGCATTTGCAGAATCCGGCTCCGGGGCACGGGACGTCGACGCAGCAGGTGTTCTTCGCGCAGCTGCGGCCGGGGTTGGTGACGGAGATGCTCCAGGTGGCTTGCGGGGGTTGAGGTCGGGTTCCGGCCTGCGGAAGGTGGGGTTCGCAGTGCTATGCAAGGCTACGCAGCAGGGCTATACAACGACCGAGCCTCGGCGTATCCAAGTAGCGTGACGTTTCGCCCCGCCCGCCGCGACAGCGCTGTCGCCCTCGCCGGTGTGTTGGCCGGCGCCGCCGTTGCCACCGCGATCGCCGTCGCGGCCTGGCCCGCCGCGGCCGACGCCGGCTCGGCCCAGACCGCCCAGGGATCCTCGAAGGCCGCGGCCGCCTCCGCCACGGGACCGACGCTCGCGCCGGATCCGGTGAACGAGACGCTGCGGCCGAAGGAGGTCGTGCTGCCGTCGGAGGAGGCGTACACCAGCGGCAAGATCGTGCTGGTCCCGCTGCGGATGACCTGCGGCCTGTCGACGATCATCGGCACGCACGGCGAGGAGCAGGCGAACGGCCAGTACTGCCTGATCCGGGTCGCGCTGACCGACGACGACACCTTCACGCACACCTTCGACGTCCGCAAGACCGCGCTGACCACGACCGCCGGCGCGTCGATCCCGGTCTCGTACGAGGCGCAGGAGGTGGAGCGGCAGCCGCTGCAGATCGCGGAGGTCGGCCGCAGCGACCGGTACGAGTTCGACATCTACTACGACGTGCCGCGCGACGCGACGGTGAACGGGTTCACGTTCAACGACGGGGAAGGCGGGGCGACGGTGCGGGCGCCGCTGCCGGTGCGGAGTTGGCCGTTTTCGTGAGGGTGCGACGCGCCGCGAAACGTGCCTGTTCTCGTGAGAGGCGGTCCGTAAGGTCTGCGCCATGAGTGACATCTCCGAGGCGGTACTGGATTGGGCACTGGATCAGCTGACGGCACCGGGCCGGCCGCGCCCGACGCCGGCCGGCGCCACCGGGCTGCGTGAGGGCTCGAACCCGTGGCTGCTGCGTCTGGACGACGGCCGCTCCGCGGTACTCCGGGTGGGCGACCCGGATGACGAGGAGCAGCGCGAGAGGTTCGCGGTCGAGGCGCGGTCACTGCGGATCGCCGGGGCACATGGCGTGCCCAGCCCGCGGCTCATCGCGCACGACGCGACCGGCGCGCAGGCCGGGGCGCTGGCGCTGCTGAGCACGGTCATCGAGGGCAGCAGCCGGATCCCGGTGGAGCCGGTGTCGGAACAGCTGCACGAGTACGGAAGGGCCACCGCCGCGTTGCGTCGCGTGCCTGTCGCGGCGCTCGACGGGATGGCGCGCAAGGTGCGTCCCATCCAGGGGGTGGACTTCGCGGGTGCGCGCCGACGTCAGGGCACGAACAGTCTGCTGACGGCTGCCGAGGAGGCGATCGCGGCGCGTCCTGTTCCCGATGGGGAGCCGGGGCTGGTCCACGGGGATCTGTGGCTGGGCAACACTCTGTGGGTGGGCGCGAAGCTGACCGGGTTCGTGGACTGGGACTGCGCCGGGATCGGCGAGCCGGGCCTGGACGTCGCCTCGATCCGGCTGGACGCGGCACTGATGTTCGGCGACGGGCACGAGAAGGCGGTACTGGCCGGGTACCTGGCAGCCGGCGGACGCGAGCGGGCGAAGGACCTGGCGTACTGGGACGTCGTCGCCTCGTTGAGCACGCCGCCACGGATGACAGAGTTCGTATCCACCATCCAGGATCAGGGGCGGCCCGATCTCGACCGGTCGACGCTTCAGCGGCGGCGTGACGCGTTTCTGCGGGCGGCTTTGGAGCGTTTGGGCTAGCGCGGCTGGAGGTACAGCCGGGGGCACGGCCGGAGGTAAACAGAGGCCGTGATCCCCTTGCCGGTGAAAGCGTTGGGGATCACGGCCGCTGATCTCAGTGCTCGAACTTCTCTCAGCTCGGACTACTCCGCGGTCTCGCCGAGGTAGGCCTCGCGGACGCGCGGGTCGTCCAGCAGTTCCGCGGCGGGGGCGCTCATGCGGACCTCGCCGGTTTCCAGGACGTAGCCTCGGTTGGCGAGCTTGAGGGCCTGGGCCGCGTTCTGTTCGACCAGGAGGATGGTGGTGCCCAGGGCGTTGATGCGCTCGATGATCTCGAAGATCTGGGCCACGATCAGTGGCGCCAGGCCCATCGAGGGTTCGTCGAGGAGCAGCAGGGTGGGCTGGCCCATCATGGCCCGGCCGATGGCGAGCATCTGCTGCTCGCCGCCGGACAGGTTGCCGCCGAGCTGGGTGCGGCGTTCGTGCAGCCGCGGGAAGAGCTCGAAGACCTGGTCCAGGTCCTTCTGGGACACCGCCTTGAAGCGGTAGGCACCCATCTGGAGGTTCTCCAGGACGGTCATCCGCGGGAAGATGCGGCGGCCTTCCGGGGAGTGGCCGATGCCCAGTTGGACGATCTTGTGCGCCGGGATGCCCGACAGGGGCTCGCCGGCGTACAGGACCTGGCCGGAGCGCGGCTGGAGGAGCCCTGAGACGGTGCGCAGGGTCGTGGTCTTGCCGGCTCCGTTGGCGCCGAGCAGGGCCACGATCTCGCCCTGGTGGACCTCCAGGTCGATGCCCTTCAGGGCCACGATGCCGCCGTACGCCACCTCGACCGAGCGGAGCTCCAGGAGCGCCGCGTCGGTGCGGTGGTTCTCGGTGCGCGGGGCGGGGATGGTCGTCGCCTGGTCGCTCACGCGGACCCCTCCTCGTTGGTGTCGCGGGCCGGGGATCCGGCGGCCGGGGACTCTTCAGCGGAAGATTCCTCGGCCTGGGATTCCTGGGCCTCGGCCTGGGACTCGGCCTCGGACGCCTCGGACGCCACGGCCTGACCGGCTTCGGCGGACGCCGGGGACTCGGCTGCGGCCGCGCTCTCGGACTCCGCTTCAGCCTGGAGTTCGGTCTCGGTGTCGGCCTCGGACTCGGCGTCGGTCTCAGGCTCGGTCGAGGCCTCAGGCTCGGTCGACGTCTCAGGCTCGGCGTCAGCCGCAGACTCGGTCGAGGCCTCAGGCTCAGCCTCGGACTCGGACTCGGTGTGAGCCTCGGACTCGGACTCGGCGGCAGCCGCAACCCCTGCGCTTCCAGGCAGCGCCTCAGCGGCGGGCCCGGCAGCACCGGGAAGCGCGTCAACGGCAGGCCCGGCAGCACCGGGAAGCGCGTCAACGGCAGGCCCGGCAGCACCGGGCGGCGCGTCGGCAGCAGCCTCAGCAGCAGCCTCAGCCACCGCCTCCTCCGCCGCGTCGCTCCCCAGGTAAGCCTCGATCACCGCAGGGTTCTGCTGCACCTCGGAAGGCAGCCCGGAGGCGATCACCTTGCCGAAGTTCAGCACCGTGATCCGGTGCGCCACCGACATCACCAGCCGCATGTCGTGCTCGATCAGCAGGATGCTGATGCCGAGTTCGACGTTGATGCGGGTGATCAGCTGCGCCAGCCCCAGCTTCTCCGAGGGGTTGGTGCCGGCCGCCGGCTCGTCCAGCAGCAGCACCTTCGGGTCGCTGGCCAGCGCCCGGGCGATCTCCAGGCGCCGCTGGTCGCCGTAGGACAGCGAGCCGGCGATCTCGCTCTCCTTGCCGCGCAGGCCCACGAACTCCAGCATCTCTCGCGAGTGCTGGCGCGCGGCCCGCTCGTTGCGGCGGTTGCGGGGCAGGCCCAGCATCACGCCGATGGGGCCGGAGGAGCTGCGCGTCTCGGCCGCGATCTGCACGTTCTCCAGCACCGTCAGCGCGTTGAACAGCCGGATGTTCTGGAACGTGCGCGAGATGCCCACGCGGTTCACCAGGTGCGGCTTGCGGTTCGTGCGGCGGCGGGTCAGGGAGTTGGTGCGCACCAGCGGCACCTCCGAGCCGACGCCGGCCGGCACGAACTCGATCACGCCCTGCTGCGGCAGGTAGACCCCGGTCAGGCTGTTGAACAGCGAGGTCTTCCCGGCGCCGTTGGGCCCGATCACCGCCAGGATCTCCCCGCGGTGCAGCGTCAGGCCGACGCCGTCCAGGCTGGTCAGACCGCCGAACCGGAGGGTCACGCCCTCGGCGCGCAGGACCGGCTCGCCGACCGCCGTGCCCTGCGCGGCGGTCTCAGTGCTCGTGCTCACGGGGCCACTCCTTCCGCCGGCTCGGTCATCGCGTCCGCGTCGCCGACGCCGTGCTCGGCCTGCGCCAGCTCCTGGGCCCGGCGTTTGGACGGGATCAGGCCCTGGGGCCGGAAGATCATCATGGTCAGCAGGACCGCGCCCACCCACATCGGGATGTCCTTGGGGTCGACCACCGGATGACCGCCGTTGAACCACGAGGGCGGACCCTGCAGGAAGTACGGCAGGAAGGTCATCAGCGAGGCTCCGACGATGACACCGGTCAACGAGCCCATTCCGCCGAAGATGACGTACGCCAGCACGAAGATGGACAACGGTAGTGGGAAGTTGTCCGGTGTGATCGCGGTGATCTTCGCTGTCGACAACACGCCGGCGAATCCGGAGGTGGAGGCGCCGATCGCGAAGGCCATCAGCTTGTACTTCACGGTCGGCACGCCCGAGGCGGCCGCGGCCACCTCGTCCTCGCGGATCGCCGTCCAGGTCCGGCCGACCTTGGAGTGCTCCAGCCTGCGGAAGGCGAAGACCACGACGATGATCAGCCCGATCGCCAGATACCAGTACGGTTTGGAATCGTTGGTGTTCCAGTCGTAGTGGATGCCGAACAGGTTGAACCGGAACGTCGAGATCCCGGTCGCGCCCAGGGCGCCGCCGGTGATGTTCTTCGGGTTGTTCCGGGCGATGTTCAGCACGATCTCGTGGAAGCCCAGCGTCACGATCGCCAGGTAGTCGCCCCGCAGCCGCAGCGTGGGGGCACCCAGGATGAGGCCGGCGGCCATGGTCAGCAGGACCGCGATCGGGAACGCGAAGAACAGGTTCAGGTGGATCGGCGGGTGCGCCTCGGGGTTGCCGTCGGCGCCGATCGGGAGCTTGCCGGACAAGATGGCGGTGGTGTACGCGCCGATCGCGAAGAACGCGATGTAGCCCAGGTCCAGCAGGCCGGCCCAGCCGACCACCACGTTCAGCCCGACCGCGGCCAGCACGTACACGCCGACCTGGTCGGACAGCACCGACTGGAAGTACGGCAGGGTGAACAGGCCCACGTTCGGCAGCAGGATCGCCACGACGACGAGCGCCAGGATCCCGCCGCGCTTGGTCCACTGGTTCTTCAGCGCCGGGGCGTTCTTCACCTGGCGCACCGGCGCCACCGCCTGCGCGGCGATGCGGCCCAGTCCGCGGATCCGCCACAGTTCGGCGATCAGCCAGACCACGATCGCGCCGACGAGGTACTCGGCGCCGCGTGTGGAGAACCAGCTGTCCTTGACGACCAGGGTGTAGTTGCTGGAAGAGCCCTGCGTCTGGTTCGTCAGGATGCTGAGCACCATGAACAGCGCGATGATGCCGAACAGTCGCGCGAACAGCGGGTTGCGCCACCACGTCTCGTGGCTGCGCAGCTGTCGGACTTGCGCCGACAGCTCAGAGATCGAGGCCGTCACGCCGCCCTCCCCGTCCGCTCGCCCAGGATGCCGGTCGGGCGGATCAGCAGGACCCCGACCAGGACCACGAAGGAGACCACGTCGACCCACTCCAGAGAGAAGATGCCCTGGCTGAAGCTCTCCACGATGCCCAGCAGCAGGCCGCCGAGCATGGCGCCGCGGACGTTGCCGATGCCGCCGAGGACCGCGGCGGTGAACGCCTTGATGCCCGGGACGAAGCCCATCGTGTAGGTCACCGCGTGGAACATCGCGTACAGCACGCCGCCGACGCCGGCCAGCAGACCGCCGATGATGAAGGTCCGGGAGATCACCTTGGACACGTCCACACCCATGAGCTGCGCGGTCTCGGCGTCCTGAGCCACGGCGCGGATGCCGGCGCCCAGCTTGGTCCGGGAGATCAGCAGGTCCAGCAGGATCATCATGACCAGCGCGGTGGCGATGATCAGCACGTCCAGGGTCTTGACCGTGCGCGGGCCCACGGCCCCGGCGCCGGGCAGGACGAAAACCTTTCCGGAGTGGAAGGACTCCGGGACCTGCAGGTTGTTGCGGCCGAACAGCTTGCCGGCCAGGTTGTACAGGAAGATCGAGGCGCCGATCGCGGTGATCAGGTACACCAGCTTGGGCGAGTGGCGTTTTCTCAGTGGCCTATAGGCCACACGCTCCAGCGAGAACGCGATGGCCGCGCCCACCGCGGCGCCGGCCACCAGGGCCAGGGCGGTGTACTCGAAGGCCTCGAACCCGCTGGGGATCTTGCCGCCGGTGCCGACCAGCGCGGTGAGCATGAACACGCCGCCCAGGGCGCCGGACATGAACACCTCGCTGTGAGCGAAGTTGATCAGCTGGAGCACGCCGTAGACCATGGTGTAGCCGATGGCGATCAGGGCGTAGAGGGAGCCGAGCCTGATCCCTTGGAACAGTAGCTCCCAAAAGTGTTGGGTGATGTACATAAAGGGCTTCCTGTGCAGGAGGCGTCAGGGTTGCGGGGGTGGCCCGATGCCACACGAAAGCCGTGGCCCGCTGTGGAACCAAGCGGGCCACGGCTCGCGGGAGGGTCTCGTCTTTGCGACGCTGTCGGGCCTGGCTGACCCGGGCGCCTGGAAACAGGAACCGTGCCGGTGCCCGTCATCCGAGAACGCCGGGCACCGGCCCTGCCTCAGGTCAGCTGCCGATACCCGGCATCTTGGAGATGTCGCCGATCAGCGTGATCACGCCGTTCTCGATCTTGTAGGCGTAGATCGAGGTTCCGGAGATGTCACCGGTGGGGGTGAACTTGATCTCCTTGGACAGACCCTGGTAGTCCACCGTGGCCACGCCCGCGGCCACCGCGGCCCGGGTCGGGCTGGCGGTGTTCAGGCTCTTCAGAACACTGATGATGACGTTCGCCGCGTCGTAGCCCTCGATCGAGTACGTACCGGGGGCGGCGTTGGACAGCGCCTTGTACGCGGTCACGAACGCGGCGTACTTCGGGTTGCTGCCGGCGTCCAGGCAGGGGCAGGTGAACTGCCAGCCCTCGGCCGCGTCCTGCCCGGCGGTGGTGATGAAGTTCGGGTCCTTCGACCCGTCGCCGGAGAGCATGGTGCCGGTGTAGCCGGCGGCCTTCAGCGCCTTGGCGAACACGCCGCCGTCAGCGTAGTAGCCCGCGTAGTACATGGCCTTGGAGCCCGAGGAGGCGACCTTGGAAGCCAGCTGCGAGTAGTCCTGCGTGCCCTGCGGCGCGCTGTCGGTCTCGACCGTCGCGCCGTCCTTGTGCAGCTCGGCGACGATGGCGGTGGACAGGCCCTGGCCGTACTGGGTCTTGTCGTCGACCACGTAGACGTTGGAGGCCTTGAGCACCTTGACCATGTAGTCGGCGGCTGCCGGGCCCTGCACGCTGTCGTTGGCCACGACGCGGTAGAAGGTCTTGTAGCCGGAGGTGGTCAGGGACGGACGGGTCGCCGAGGGGCTGACGGCCACGAGGTTGGCGCTGGAGTACAGCGCGCCGGCGGCCGCGGTGGGACCGGAGAAGGCCGGGCCGACGACGCCGACCACCTTCGGGTCCTGGATCAGCAGCTGCGCGGCGGTCGCGCCCTTGGACTGGTCGCCCTGGTCGTCGGAGTCCTTGACGGTCAGGTTGAACGGCAGGTCGCCCTTGGCGTTCTCCTGCTGCACGGCGAGCTTGACGCCCCAGTCGATGTTCAGGCCCAGGGCCTGGTTCTGGCCCGACAGCGGGCCCTGCACGCCGATCTCCAGCGTGGGCTTGCCATTATTCGCGGCCGACGTGGAGCTTCCGCTCCCGGTCGTGCTCGACGAGGAGCTGCCTCCGGACTTCGTCGAGCTTCCCGCACAAGCCGAAAGCGCGAGCACGCCCGCCACGATGACAGCGCCAGCCCGCATTCGGTTGATGGTCCGCACTTCCAGATCCTCCCTGATCGTCGGACGGGCACCGGTGCCTATTGGGCTTTGGTACTCGTCCGAATTCACGCGGTCACCACATGGGTGATGGGAAGGCTAGTGCCGAACGTCAGCCGTGGGGAGGGGGTCCGAGATCGCGTGATGCTCTCGTTACCAACCGGGAGGAGGCTCCGACCAGAGCCAAAACCCCGCAAGTGGCCCGGTTCCCGGCGCCGCGGCGTTTTGAGGTCCGTTGATCTTCCCGCCCTGCCGTGACGGGGTCATCGCAGGGCTGGTAATCAGTGCCCCTGGCGCTGGGATGTTACGGATGCCGTGGTGCCCGCGGGGCCCCCGGCACCCCTGCGGCGCAGGGGACGACACCGGCCGGCGGCGTGACCACCGTCACAACCACCGGCCGGATCGTAAGATCGTTATACCGCCGAGCCGCGCTCACTCCGCCTTGGCGGCGGTGTTGTGCCCGGCGGTGGGCGCGCCGACCGCCGCCGACCCGCTGATGACCACCTCGGCGACCTCCTTCATGGTCATCCGCCGGTCCATCGAGGTCTTCTGGATCCAGCGGAAGGCCTCCGGCTCGGTCATCCCGTGCGCGGTCTGCAGGATCCCCTTGGCCCGGTCCACCAGCTTGCGCGTCTCCAGCCGGCTGGCCAGATCCGCGACCTCGCCCTCCAGCGCCTTCAACTGCGTGTGCCGGGACACCGCGATCTCGATCGCGGGCACCAGCTTGTCCTTGGTGAACGGCTTGACCAGGTAGTTCATCACCCCGGCCTCAGCCGCCCGCTCCACCAGATCGCGCTGGGAGAAGGCGGTGAGGATCAGCACCGGAGCGATCCGCGCCTCGATCACCCGCTCGGCGGCGGTGATCCCGTCCAGCACCGGCATCTTCACATCGAAGATGCACAGATCCGGCCGGAACTCCTCGGCCAGCCGCACCGCGGCCGCCCCGTCGGACGCCTCGGCGACGACCTCGTAACCCTCCTCCTGAAGCATCTCCTTCAGGTCCAGGCGGATCAGCGCCTCGTCCTCGGCGATGATCACTCGGCGGGCGGGGGTGGACTCGGTGGCCATGGGATCCTCACTGGGCGGCGTGCCGGTGTTCTGTTTCGATACGAGCCTACCTGCGGGGAAGGCGGTTGCGGGGGCCGGTGTGCAGTCCGGTATGCTGTTACGCGAGTGATAACAGCTGGCTGACACCTGGGCAGTCCAACTGTAATCGCCACATATGCTCCGGTATTCCAATCGGTAGAGAACGTGGTCTCAAACACCATACAGTGTGGGTTCGAGTCCCACCCGGAGCACTCCGATAGAATTTCTTAAAGCCCGTTCACCAAATTTGGTGAACGGGCTTTGTTTCATACCGAATGCCCGGCAAGCTTTACAAGCTTTGAGGCATGAACAACCCCGACATCAAGCTGCGCACTATCACGATGTGCCGCACTGGAGTCTCCAATGCCGAGGTCGCCAGAAGACTCGGCGTCCCGAAAGGCACAGTCGGTTACTGGAAGTTCCAGGATCGGGCCCGACACCCCGACCTCTATCCGCCTGCGGGCGCCAAGTGTCCGATCTGCCTTGGCACCGGCCCGACCGACCGTCCCTACTCCTACCTCCTCGGCCAGTACCTCGGCGACGGCCACATCATCGCCAAGCCACGACAGCACACGCTCTCGATCACCTGCTGCGACGACTATCCCGTCATCATGGATGACACTCAACGCGCCATGGTCCGGGTCCTGCCCGGTGCGAACACCACCCGAGTCCGGCGTACGGGCTGCACGGACGTCAAGTCGTATTCGGCACACTGGACCTGCTTGTTCCCGCAGCATGGTCCGGGCATGAAGCACACCCGCGAGATCGAGCTCGCTGATTGGCAGAGTGAGATCGTCGAGTCCCATCCCTGGGAGTTCATCCGCGGCTTGATCCACTCCGACGGGTGTCGCATCACCAACTGGACCGAGAAGGTCATCGCCGGAGAGCGCAAGCGCTACGAGTACACCCGCTACTTCTTCAGCAACGTCTCATCCGATATCCGCGGTCTCTACTGCTGGGCGCTCGACCTGGTCGGCGTCGAGTGGCGTTACGCGAACTGGCGCAACATCTCCGTGGCCAAGAAGAACTCCATAGCCCTCATGGATCTTCACGTCGGTCCCAAGTTCTGACCATTGTCGCGGGCCCGACCGGCGAAAACGGCGTCGACCCGGATCCGGATCGACGCCGCAGCGCGCGAGAATCAGTGCCCGACCAGTCCTCGTGAGATGGTCGCGGCGGTGAACCGCCTTGGCGTTACCGCAGTTCGCGGTAGGCCGGCGCGGCGCCGCCGATGGCGTCGCCGACGCGGTGGACGCGCACCGCGTTCGTGGAGCCGGGGATGCCGGGGGGCGAGCCGGCGATGATGACCACCGTGTCACCGGCTTTGCACAGTTCCAGCTGCAGGAGCTCGGTGTCGACCTGGCGCACCATCTCGTCGGTGTGCTCGACCTCGGGGCTGCAGAAGGTGCGGATGCCCCAGCTCAGGGCGAGCTGGTTGCGGATCTCGTTGTGCGGGGTGAAGGCGATCAGGGGTGTCGGCGGGCGGTAGCGGGACAGGCGGCGGGCCGTGTCACCGCTTTCGGTGAAGGCGATCAGGTACTTGGCGTAGAGGTTCTCGCCGAGCTCGGCTGCCGCGCGGGCGACCGCGCCGCCCTTGGTGCGCGGCTTGCTCAGGGCCGGCTTCAGGCCGGCGGCGAGGGTTTCCTCCTCGGCCGCGGTGATGATCTTGGCCATGGTCTCCACGGTCTGCACCGCGTAGGCGCCGACCGAGGTCTCGGCGGAGAGCATCACGGCGTCGGTGCCGTCCAGGACCGCGTTGGCCACGTCGGAGACCTCGGCGCGGGTCGGGCGGGAGTTGGTGATCATCGAGTCCAGCATCTGGGTGGCGACGATGACCGGCTTGGCGTTGCGGCGGGACAGTGTGATGCAGCGCTTCTGCACCATCGGGACCTGCTCCAGCGGGAGCTCCACGCCCAGGTCGCCGCGGGCCACCATGATCGCGTCGAAGGCGTCGACGATGGCGTCCAGGTTGGCCACCGCCTGCGGCTTCTCGATCTTGGCGATCACCGGCACCCGGTGGCCGATCTCGTCCATGATCTCGTGGACGCGCTCGATGTCGACGGCGTCCCGGACGAAGGACAGTGCGATCATGTCGGCGCGCACGCCCGGGTTGCCGTGCCCGGGGGCCGGCTTGCCCAGCGCCCAGCGCAGGTCCAGCTCGTCCTTCTCGGACAGCGCCGGGACCGACACGGACACGCCCGGCAGGTTGATGCCCTTGCTGTTGGAGATCGGGCCGCCCTCGATGACCCGGGTCACCACGTCGGTGTCGCTGACGCTCTCCACTTCCAGGCAGAGCTTGCCGTCGTCGACGAGGATCCGGTCCCCGGGCTTGCAGTCGCCGGGCAGCCCCTTGTAGGTGGTGCCGCAAATGGAGGCGTCCCCGGGGACGTCGCGCGTGGTGATGGTGAACTGCGCGCCGTTGGCCAGGACCTCCTTGCCGTTGGCGAAGGTGCCGAGCCGGATCTTGGGGCCCTGCAGGTCGACAAGGATGCCGATGGCCTGACCGCTGGTGGTCGCGACCTGCCGGACGTTGCGATATCGCTCTTCGTGGTCCTCATAGGAACCGTGGGAGAGATTCAGACGGGCCACATTCATGCCGGCCGCCACCAGAGCGGTGAGCTGCTCCAGGGTTCCGGCGGACGGGCCCAGGGTACAAACGATTTTCGCGCGGCGCATGCCTACTACCTTATGTCCTACTCGTTAGTAGCTTTTTCGGGTCTGACAAGTTCCCACGGTTCCGAACAGAACTTTCGATCCCCGTTCACCGTGTGTCTGTATGGAATGAACCGGGTGTAACGGCGACAATTGGCCTCCATGACGACACCTCCTCCCCCGGAGCCTGAACCGAGGCCAGGACCGGAGCCGGAGCCGGAACCGCGACCGGAGCCGCAGGATCCCGGTCCGGACCAGCAGTTCCCGCAGTACCCGCCCCCGCCGCCGCTCCCCCCGGAGGCCTATCCGACCTACAGCGGCGGCACCGGCTACGAGTACGGCGGCTACGGCGCTCCCCCGGTCCGGCGCCGCAACGGCATGGGCGTGGCCGCGCTGGTGCTGGGCATCGTCGGCTTCCTGATCGGCCCGTGCAGCATCCTGGCGATCGTCTTCGGGCGGATCGGGCTGAACCGCGCGGCCCGCGGCGAGGCCACCAACCGCGGCGTGGCGCAGGCCGGGTTCGTGCTCGGCATCGTCACGCTGCTGCTGTGGATCCTGGGCATCATCCTGCTGGCGAATCAGCACTGAGTCATCTCGCCGGTTGCCGGGCCGGCGACGAGACGGCACCAAGACGGCGCGGCCACCCGCAAAGCACTTGCGCTGCGGGCGGCCGCGCCGTCTCTCACACCGTCACCGGCCTCGCGGTCGGCGGGATCGGCTTGGGCAGCGTGGTCGAGCCGGACAGGTAGGCGTCCACCGAGCTGGCCGCCGAGCGCCCCTCGGCGATCGCCCACACGATCAGCGACTGCCCGCGGCCGGCGTCCCCGGCCACGAACACGCCCGGCACGTTGGTGGCGTACTCGCCGTCGCGCGCGATGTTGCCGCGCTCGTCCAGGGCCAGGCCGAGCTGGTCGATCAGGCCGTTGCCGCGCTCGGGGCCGACGAAGCCCATGGCCAGCAGCACCAGGTCGGCCGGGATCTCGCGCTCGGTGCCCTCGACCGGGACCGGGCGCCCGCCCTCGAACCGCACCTCGACCAGGCGCAGGGCCTTGACCCGGCCGTTGTCGTCGCCCACGAACTCGGTGGTGTTCACCGCGTAGACGCGCTCGCCGTTCTCCTCGTGCGCCGAGGAGACCCGGAAGATCATCGGATAGGTCGGCCACGGCTGGTTCGCCGGCCGGTCCTCGCCGGGCTGCGGCATGATCTCCAGCTGCGTGACGGACTCGGCGCCCTGGCGGGTGGCCGTGCCCAGGCAGTCCGCGCCGGTGTCGCCGCCGCCGATGACCACCACGTGCTTGCCGAACGCGTCGATCGGCGCGGTCAGGTAGTCGCCCTCGCAGGTCTTGTTCGCGTACGGCAGGTAGTCCATCGCCTGGTGGATCCCGGCCAGGTCGCGGCCGGGCACGTCCAGCTCGCGCGCCTTGGTCGAGCCGACGGCGAGCACGATCGCGTCGTACCGGGCCAGTAGCGCATCGCCCGTGAGGTCGACACCGATGTGCATGCCGGGACGGAACTTGGTGCCTTCCGCGCGCATCTGCTCGATGCGCCGGTTCAGGTGGCGCTTCTCCATCTTGAACTCGGGGATGCCGTAGCGCAGCAAGCCGCCGATGCGGTCGGCGCGCTCGTAGACCGCGACGGTGTGCCCGGCGCGCGTGAGCTGCTGCGCGGCGGCCAGGCCCGAGGGACCGGAGCCGATCACCGCGACCGTCCGGCCGGACAGCCGCTCCGGCGGCAGGGGCTTGACGGTCCCGTCCTCCCAGGCCCGGTCGATGATCGAGACCTCGACGTTCTTGATGGTCACCGGCGGCTGGTTGATCCCCAGCACGCACGCGGTCTCGCACGGCGCCGGGCACAGCCGCCCGGTGAACTCCGGGAAGTTGTTGGTCGCGTGCAGCCGGTCGGAGGCACCCTCCCAGTCGCCCTTCCACACCAGGTCGTTCCACTCCGGGATGATGTTCCCGAGCGGACAGCCGTTGTGGCAGAAGGGGATGCCGCAGTCCATGCAGCGGCCCGCCTGCTTGCTGACGATCGGCAGCAGGCCCCCGGGCTTGTAGACCTCTTTCCAGTCCTGGACGCGCTCGGTGACCGGGCGGCGCTCGGGGTGCTGCTGCGGGGTGGTGAGGAAACCACGAGGGTCAGCCACGGGTGGCCTCCATGATCTTGTCGAGGGTCTGCTCTTCGTTCAGCCCGGCGGCCTGGGCCGCGGCACGGGCGGTGAGCACCCGCTTGTAGTCGACCGGCATGATCTTGGCGAAGCGCCCGACGCATCCGCCCCAGTCGGCGAGCAGCGCCGCCGCGACGGCCGAGCCGGTCTCCTCCTGGTGCTCCTGGACCAGGGAGTGGAGCAGGGCGCGGTCCTCGGCGTCCAGGGCCTCGACGTTGACCATCTCGGAGTTCACCCGGGAGACCTTCAGGTCCAGCACGTAGGCGGTGCCGCCGCTCATGCCGGCGGCCAGGTTGCGGCCGTGCTCGCCGAGGATGACCACGGTGCCGCCGGTCATGTACTCGCAGGCGTGGTCGCCCACGCCCTCCACGACCGCGGTCGCGCCGGAGTTGCGGACGCAGAAGCGCTCGCCGACGGTGCCGCGCAGGTGGATGCGGCCGCTGGTGGCGCCGTAGGCGATGACGTTGCCGGCGATCACGTTGCGCTCGGCGGCGTCGTTGATCGTCGCGGCGTCGCGGTGCGGACGCACCACGATGCGCCCGCCGGACAGGCCCTTGCCCACGTAGTCGTTGGCGTCGCCCTCCAACCGCAGGGTGATGCCGGGGGCCAGGAAAGCGCCGAAGGAGTTGCCCGCCGAGCCCACGAACGTCAGGTCGATGGTGCCCTCGGCCAGGCCCTCGCCGCGGTGCACCTTCACCACCTCGTGCGAGAGCATCGTGCCGACGGTGCGGTTGACGTTGCGGATCTCGAACTGCGCGCGCACCGGCTCGCCGTCCCGGATCGCCGGCTGCGCGACCTCGATCAGCCGGTGGTCCAGGGCCTTGTCCAGGCCGTGGTCCTGCTGGCGGCTCTGGTGCAGCGAGGCGCCCTCGGGCAGCTCGGGGACGTGGAACAGCGGCGCCAGGTCCAGGCCGGAGGCCTTCCAGTGCGCCACGGCCGCGGCGGTGTCGAGCAGTTCGGCGTGGCCGACCGCTTCTTCCAGCGAGCGGAAGCCGAGCGCGGCCAGGTGCTCGCGCACCTCCTCGGCCAGGTACTCGAAGAAGGTCACGACGAACTCCGGCCGGCCGCTGAACCGGGCGCGCAGCTCAGGGTTCTGCGTCGCGACGCCCACCGGACAGGTGTCCAGGTGGCAGACGCGCATCATCACGCAGCCGGAGACGACCAGCGGCGCGGTGGCGAAGCCGTACTCCTCGGCGCCGAGCAGCGCCGCGATCACCACGTCCCGGCCGGTCTTGAGCTGGCCGTCGGTCTGCACCACGATGCGGTCGCGCAGGCCGTTGAGCAGCAGCGTCTGCTGAGTCTCGGCCAGGCCCAGCTCCCACGGCGCGCCGGCGTGCTTGAGCGAGGTCAGCGGCGAGGCGCCGGTGCCGCCGTCGTGGCCGGAGATCAGCACCACGTCGGCGTGCGCCTTGGACACGCCGGCCGCCACCGTGCCGACGCCGACCTCGGCGACCAGCTTGACGTGCACGCGCGCGTCGCGGTTGGCGTTCTTCAGGTCGTGGATCAGCTGCGCCAGGTCCTCGATCGAGTAGATGTCGTGGTGCGGCGGCGGGGAGATCAGGCCGACGCCCGGCGTGGAGTGCCGGGTCTTGGCCACCCACGGGTAGACCTTGTGGCCGGGCAGCTGGCCGCCCTCGCCGGGCTTGGCGCCCTGGGCCATCTTGATCTGGATGTCCTCGGCCTCGGCCAGGTACTCGGCGGTGACGCCGAACCGGCCGGAGGCGACCTGCTTGATCTTGCTGCGGCGCTCCGGGTCGCGCAGCCGCTCGACGTCCTCGCCGCCCTCGCCGGTGTTGGACTTGGCGCCCAGCTGGTTCATGGCGATCGCGAGCGTCTGGTGCGCCTCGTAGGAGATGGAGCCGTAGGACATGGCGCCGGTGGAGAAGCGCTTGACGATCTCCGAGACGGGTTCGACCTCTTCGATCGGGATCGGCGGGCGCTCCCCGTCCTTGATCTTGAACAGGCCGCGCAGCGTCATCAGCCGCTCGGACTGCTCGTCGACGCGCGAGGTGTACTGCTTGAAGATGTCGTAGCGCTTCTCGCGCGTGGAGTGCTGGAGCCGGAAGACGGTGTCCGGGTCGAACAGGTGCGGCTCGCCCTCGCGGCGCCACTGGTACTCCCCGCCGATCTCCAGCCGGCGGTGCGCCAGGCGCGAGGTGCCGGACTGCTTGGGGTAGGCGCGGGCGTGCCGGCGCGCGGTCTCCTCGGCCAGGGTCTCCAGGCCGACGCCGCCGAGCTTGCTGGTGGTGCCGATGAAGTACTCGTCGACGACGTCCTGCGCCAGGCCGACGGCCTCGAAGATCTGCGCGCCGCGGTAGGAGGCGACGGTGGAGATGCCCATCTTGGACATCACCTTCAGCACGCCCTTGCCGAGCGCCTTGATCAGGTTCCTGATCGCCTGTTCGGGCTCGATCAGACCGAGGTGGCCCGAGCCCGCCATCTCCTCGACCGACTCCATCGCCAGGTAGGGGTTGACCACCGCGGCGCCGTAGCCGATCAGCAGCGCGACGTGGTGCACCTCGCGCACGTCGCCGGCCTCGACGACCAGGCCGACGTGGGTGCGGGTCTTCTCGCGGATCAGGTGGTGGTGCACCGCGGAGGTGAGCAGCAGCGAGGGGATCGGGGCGTTTTCGGCGTCGGAGTGGCGGTCGGAGAGCACGATGATGCGCGCGCCGCCGGCGATCGCCTTGGAGACCTCCTCGCGGATCTCCTCCAGCCGGGCGCGCAGCGCCAGGCCGCCGCCGGCGACCCGGTAGAGCCCGGAGATGGTGACCGCGCGCAGGCCCGGCAGGTCGCCGTCGGCGTTGATGTGGATGAGCTTGGCCAGCTCGTCGTTGTCGATGACCGGGAAGGCCACCTCGACCTGGCGGCAGGACGCCGCGGTGGGCTGCAGCAGGTTGGTCTCCGGGCCGATGGTGGTGGCCAGGCTCGTGACCAGCTCCTCCCGGATGGCGTCCAGCGGCGGGTTGGTGACCTGCGCGAACAGCTGGGAGAAGTAGTCGAAGACCAGGCGCGGCTTCTCGGAGAGCACCGCGACCGGGGAGTCCGAGCCCATGGAGCCCAGCGGCTCGCCGCCGGTGCGGGCCATCGGGGCCAGCAGGACCCGCAGTTCCTCCTCGGTGTAGCCGAAGGTCTGCTGGCGGCGGGTGACCGAGGCCCGGGTGTGCACGATGTGCTCGCGCTCGGGGAGCTTGTCGAGCTTGATCCGGCCGGCGTGCAGCCACTCGGCGTACGGCTCGGCGGCGGCCAGCGCGGACTTGATCTCCTCGTCCTCGACGATGCGGCCGGCCGCGGTGTCGACCAGGAACATCTTGCCGGGCTGCAGGCGGCCCTTGCGGACCACGGTCGCCGGGTCGATGTCCAGGACGCCGAACTCGCTGGCCAGGACCACCAGGCCGTCGTCGGTGACCCAGTAGCGGGAGGGGCGCAGGCCGTTGCGGTCCAGGACCGCGCCGATCAGGGTGCCGTCGGAGAAGACCATGTCGGCCGGGCCGTCCCAGGGCTCCATGAAGGAGGAGTGGAACTGGTAGAAGGCGCGCCGGGCGGCGTCCATCTCGCCGTGGTTCTCCCACGCCTCGGGGATCATCATCAGCACGGCGTGCGGCAGGCTGCGGCCGGACAGGTGCAGCAGCTCCAGGGCCTCGTCGAAGGAGGCGGAGTCGGAGGCGCCGGGCGTGCAGATCGGGAACAGCCGGTTCAGGTCGCCGCCGATCAGGTCGGTGGCCAGGTCGGACTCGCGGGCCCGCATCCAGTTGCGGTTGCCGATGACCGTGTTGATCTCGCCGTTGTGCGCGACGAACCGGTAGGGGTGGGCCAGCGGCCAGGCCGGGAAGGTGTTGGTGCTGAAGCGGGAGTGCACCAGGCCGATGGCGCTGGCGAAGCGCTCGTCGAGCAGGTCCGGGAAGAAGGTCTCCAGCTGCGCGGTGGTGAGCATGCCCTTGTAGACCAGGGTGCGCGAGCTGAGCGAGGGGAAGTACACCTCGGCGTCGCGCTCGGCGCGCTTGCGCAGGGCGAAGGCGAGGCGGTCCAGCTCGATGCCGGACTGCCCGGCGGTGCCGGTGACGAACAGCTGGCGGAACCGGGGCATGACGGACAGCGCGCCGTTGCCCAGCCCTTCGGGGTTGGTGGGCAGGTCGCGCCAGCCGAGCACGGCCAGGTGCTCCTCGGCGGCGATGGCCTCGATGCGGGCCTCGGCCTCCCGCGCGGCGTCGTCGTCGGTGGGGAGGAAGGCCACTCCGACGGCGTAGTGCCCGGACGGCGGGAGGTCGAAACGTGCGTTCGGGTTTGCGTGCTCGGCCAGCGCGGCGCGCAGGAACGCGTCCGGAACCTGCACCAGGATGCCGGCGCCGTCGCCGGTCGAGGGCTCGGCGCCGGAGGCTCCGCGGTGCTCCATGTTGACCAGCGCCTGCAGGGCCTGCTCGACGATGGAGTGGCTGGGCAGGCCGGTCAGCGTCGCGACGAAGGCGACGCCGCAGGAGTCCTTCTCCGCGCGCGGGTCGTAAAGGCCCTGCGCCGAGGGCAGCGCCGAGAACAGCGGGGCGGCGCTGGTGGTGGCCGCGACGGACGCGGCGGGCGCGGCCGAGGTGGCGGGCATGGCGGGCAGGCTCGGCTCGGCCACGGCGTGGCTTTCGGGGCGGGAGGATCCGGGGCGACCGGTCGGTATGGCTGGGAATGCCATGAGGGCTGTCCTTCCGTCGTGTCAGTCTGGCACGGCGGGACGTCTTTGGCCCTTGCGCAATCCGATCAGGTGTAAGCAGAGGTTACAACATGGTGGGGCGGGTGGGGAGTGGACTATCTCACAGTGCGGGACGCACGATCCCGAGATGTGTTCCAGATGATGAGACTGGCTAATTTGATGTCGATCTTGAGCTGGGCGGAGTGCGCCGCAGGGGTCTGACGGGATGCCTCCCATCGCGGGCGGTGCCGCTACAGGGGCGGTGACGAGCGGTGACGAACTCCGGCGCGGGACTTCGGCGGCACGCGCGCGATGCTTGTCCTTGTCCCTATTCCCCGGATGCGCCGTCCAACTCGGCGATGGCCTTGTGCAACCACTCACGTTCGGCCCGCGCGGTCGCGCGCGCGATCTGGCCCATGCCGCGCTGGAAGAGGGTCGGGGCGTCCTCGGCCCTGACCGGCTTGCCGTCCTCGCCGAAGAAGAAGCCGGCCCCGGGCGCGTCGAGGAAGGCCAGGCGGCGGCGCAGGACGGCGGCCTGCGCGGCGGGGTCTTCGAGGCGGTGCAGGAACGCCAGGATCGTGAAGTAGCGGTTCCGGTCGGTGATCTCCACGTCGGTGGGCTCGCTCAGGCGCCGGGCCAGCTCCGCGCGGCCGGCGTCGGTGAGGCCGAGGACCTGGCGGGTGGCGGCGCCGGCGCCGGGCTCGGGCCAGCGCTCCAGGCGGCCCTGGGACTCCAGACGGGTGATGGCCGGGTAGAGGGCGCCGTCGCTGACCGGCTTGACGTGGCCGGTGAGGGCGGTGATGCGCTCCTTGAGCTGGTAGCCGTGGAGGGGGCCTTCGGCGAGGAAGCCGAGGATCGCCAGGGGGAGCATCGGGGACTCCTGCGTGGTCGGGCGGTTGCCAGGGCGGCGCGGCTCATGCTACCTCTTTTCGTGTTACCTCGATTCGAGGTACAGCGAAACGAGGTACACGGGGGTGGGTCGCATGAGCATCGGCACAGCGGGACATCGGCGCGCGATCGTGGCGCTGGCATGGCCGGTGTACGTGGAACTGCTGGCAGGAGTGGTCGCCGGCATCATCGACGTGGCCTGGGTCGCGCACCTGGGCCCGGCGCCCACAGCGGCGGTGGCACTGGCCACGAACCTGGAGAACCTGGTCCTGGGCCTGGTGTACATCGCCGGCGCGGGCACGACGATGCTGGTGGCGGCACGTGCGACGGCGGAGGGGCGCCGGGCGGCGATCCGCGGCGGCGCGGCACTGTCAGCGGTGATCACGACGGCGGTGGTCGGCGCCGGGCTGGCGTTCCGAGGGCAGGTGGTGGGCCTGTTCTTCGGCACCGGGGAGGGCGACGCGCGCCGGGCCGCCTTGGGCTACCTGGCGATCTCGATCCCGGGGCTGGCGGTGTACTTCGGCCAGATCATGGTCGACGCGGTGTTCAAGGGACTCGGCGACACGCGCACCCCGATGCGGCTGGCGATGGGCGCCAACGCGCTGATCCTGGTGCTCGACCCGACGCTGATCTACGGGCTCGGACTCGGCGTGCGCGGCGCCGCGATCGCGACGGTGACGGGGCGCGCGGCGATGCTGGCGGTCGCGGCGGTGGTGGTTCGGCGGCGGGTTGTGGAGAGCCAGCCCGCGCAAAATCCGACCACCATGCCAGCCAGAACACTGCCCAACAGCGACATCGCCAGCTCAGCAAATGGGGCCGCGCCAACCGCCGCCCCGGTAACCAAGCGCGCGCAGGTCACGCTCCGGGAAGCCGCCGACCCGGTACTCGCCACCTCAGCGAAGGCGCCGCTAGCCAGCGGCCTCGCCAGCTCAGCAGACAAGCTCCCGCAAGTCGCGCTGCTCGAAGTCGCCGCCGCCACCTCAGCGAAGGCACCACAAGCCACCGACGTCGCCAGCTCAGCAGCCGAGCTCCCGCAAGTCGCGCTTCTCGAAACCACCGCGCCCACCTCAGCGAAGGCACCACAAGCCACCGACGTCGCCAGCTCAGCAGACAAGCTCCCGCAAGTCGCGCTTCTCGAAACCGCCGCGCCCACCTCAACGAAGACACCCCTAGCCACCGACGTCGCCGGCTCAGCAGGCAAGCTCCGGCCGGTCGTGCTGCTCGAAGCAGTAGATCGCGAATCGGCATCGCCCCTCGGCAGCCCGGCCATCGCACTGAGCCAGCTCTCTGCCAGCGCACTCCCCCGCCCCGCCACTCTCCGCGACCTCGCCTACTCAGCCCTCGAAGTCGCCCGAGCCGGCGCCCCGCTCGGTACCGACTTCATCGTCCGCATGGCCGGCGCGACCGCCTTGGCCGGTGTCGTCGCCACCTTCGGCGTCGCCGCCGTGGCCGCCTATGGCATCGGCACCAAGGCCATGTACTTCGCCTCCATGGCGTTCTACGCCGTCCGGCAGGCCGCGACCATCCACTCCGCGCGCAGCGCACCCGACCGGCGGATCGGCTCCGCGGTGCTCGGTGTCGGTGCGGTGCTGGGTCTGGGTGCCGCCGTGGTGTACGCCGCCGCCGCTCCGTGGATCATGGCCGCGTTCACCGCGCGCCCCGATGTGGCCGCCGTCGGCGTCGTGTTCCTGCGGTGGCTGGCGCTGTACCTGGTGCCGACTTCCGTGGTGATCGGGCTGTCGGGGGTGCTGGCGGCCGGGCGCGGTGGGCGGCGGCTGCTGCCGGTGACCGTCTTCGGGACGGTGCTGGCCGTGGTGCTGGCGCACGTGCTCAGCGGGCCGTTCAGCCTGGCCGGTGTCTGGGCCGCGATGGCGAGCAGCGCGGCACTTCAGTGTGCCGCGCTGCTGGTCCTGCTCCGGGGCGCGGTCAGCGCAGGTAAACGGCCATGAAGTCCTTCGTGGAGTTCACGAAGAACTTGTTCGGGCCCTGGAGGAAGTCCTCGTACAGCTTCGAGGTGTCCGGGTTGCCGTCGTGGTTCGGGAAGTACTGGAAGTCCGCCCAGCGCAGGTTGATGTCCAGCTGCATCGCGCGGACGGCGCCGGCGTCCTTGAGCAGGCGGGCCAGGGAGGGCGCCGTCAGTTCGTTGCCGCCGACCCAGACGATGTCGCCGTTCGCCTTCACGCCGACGCCGGAGCGCCAGACCGCCGCCGAGCCGTGGTCGGCGCGGCCCCAGGTGGAGCTGTCGTCGATGTAGGGGACGATCTGGCCGCCGTCGACCATCAGCTTCAGGTTCTGGCGGACGCTGAGGATGTCGGGGTTCTTCTGGAAGCTGTAGTCGCGGCCCCACATGCCGACCGCCATGTGGCCGTCCTTGAAGATGACCTCGCTGGCCGCGCCGTCGACCAGGGTGGCGGCGGTGACGCCGTGGTCGTAGTAGCCGCCGTGGGATTCGCTGATCTTGAAGCCGCCGTTGAACAGCGCGATCAGGTTGGGGCGGGCGTTGGCGTCGATCTGGTTCGGGACGTTGGTGATGATCGAGTTCAGCCCGCCCTCGTGCCCGGGGTGCAGCACGTAGCTGGAGTGCTTCTGGTCGATCACCGCGACGTCGGCGGTGACGCCGGTGTACGTCGCGTCGGGGCGGATGCGGGCGACCTGGACCACCGGCTGGCCGTTGGGCGTCTGCACCGCCACCTGGAACTCGCCCTCGCCGGACTCCAGCGTCAGTCCGGGCGGGGCCGGCATGCGCGGCTGCATGGCGATCACGTCGGCCTGGCTGCTCGGCCCGCCGGGCTTGCTCGGGACGCCGCCGGCCTTCGACGGCTTGGTCGACGGCGCCGCGGCCGTCGGGCCGAGGTCGGTGAACTGCTTGGCGTCGACCGAACCGCCCTTGGACGGCGGGTTCAGGTCGTACTGCCACTGCTCCAGCGTCGTCACCACGCCGGCCAGGCCGTGGTCGTGGCCCCACTCGGCCAGCCGCGCCTGCACGGTGTCAGTACCCGGCGACGTCAGGGCGCCGGTGATGGACCAGGCGACGGTGCCGAAGAAGACCAGCACGCAGCCCCACAGCGAACGCACCACGATTTTGCGGCGGCGGCGCTGCTTCGGGTTCAGGCGCGCCTTGTGCTTCCACGGCAGGACCCGGACACCGCGTCCGTACAAAGGAGTGTGGCGCTTGCGGCGGGCCGGGAACGGGGCCTCGGCCGCCTCGGCGTGCGCGGCGGCCTCGTGGTCGGGACCGGAGTCCGGGCCGTGGTCGCGGCCGTCGGCGGAATCACCGCCGCCGGAGTCGCCGCCCCGGAAACCGCCGCCGCCACCGCCCGCGCCACCGGCAGAACCGGCGCCGGCGCCGTCGCCGGAAGCCTCGGCGACGGCACGCGCCGTCTCGTCCGCGACGTCCTGCGGTACCGGCACCGGCACCGGCACGACGTCGGTCACCGTCGGCCCGGTGGGCTCCTGGGTGATGTGCGTCGCGTCGAGCGGGGCGGTCGCGGCCTGCGGGCGTACCCGCATGTGGTCGTGGTCGCCGGCCGAGGTCAGCGCGACCGTCTCGGCCAGCGCGTCTCCCTGCTGCGGCGTCATCGCCGGCAGCGACACCGTCTCGTCCAGCGCGGCGCGCTCGGCACTGCCCGCGCCCGCACCGTCACGCGCGCCCGCACCAGCATCCGCGGTGTCGGCATCGGTATCGACCACCCGGTCCCCGTGAACCGCCCCGACGTCGCCGTCGGTCGGCTCGCCGTCCCGCAGGCCTTCCAGCTCCTCGCTCTTCGCGGACACCAGCCGCACCTCTCCTCGCCCTGATCCGGCGCCGCCCGATCCCCGTCAGCGGCCCCGCGTCTGCCCGTATGCTCTACGTCTTCGACGCGAGCGGGGCACGACTGGTTGCCTCGAACCTCAATACCTGATCTCGCGAGTCATCTCCCACCGGCCGACGCCGGCCGAACACCCCTTAGCCCAGATGATGCGATTTATACACCATTGGGACTCAGCTTAGGTGTCCGCCGATCAGCGCCCCGAGTCCGAACGTCACCACCGCGGCCACAGCGCCGAACAGCAGTTGCCGCAGCCCGGAGAACCACCAGGTGCGGGAGGACACGCGCGAGACTATCGCCCCGCAGGCGAACAGGCCGCCGAAGGCCAGCAGCATCGCCACCCACAGCTGGTTCAGGCCCAGCAGGTACGGCAGCAGCGGCAGCACCGCGCCGATCGCGAACGAGCCGAAGCTGGACACCGCGGCCACCACCGGGCTCGGCAGATCGGTCGGGTCGACCCCGAGCTCCTCCTGCACGTGCACGATCAGCGCCTGGTCCGGGTCCCGGTGGATCTGCCGCGCCGCCTCCAGCGCGAGGTCGGGGTCCAGCCCGCGCTCGGTGAGGAACTCGGCGAGCTCCTTCATCTCCGCGGCCGGGCGCCGGGCCAGCTCCAGCCGCTCCATCTCGATCTCGGCCTGGGTGACCTCGGTCTGGCTGGCCACCGAGATGAACTCCCCGGCGGCCATCGAACAGGCGCCGGCGACCAGCCCGGCCAGGCCGGTGAGCACGATGGTCTGGTGCGCCGCGTCGCCGCCGGCCATGCCGGCGATCAGCGAGAAGTTGGACACCAGGCCGTCGGTGACGCCGAAGACGGCCGGCCGCAGCCAGCCGCCGGTGACGTCCCGGTGGTGGTCCTTCGGGATGGAAGGGCCCTGGTGGGCCGGGTGCGAAAGGTCGTCCGGGCCGGAACCGGAGCCGGAGTCGTCGTCAGTGGTCGGATCGGGGACAAGGACGGACGTGTCAGGGTGATTCATCGACTCGATCCTGGCAGGCGTTACGGGTTCGAGGACTCGCTCGCCTTGCCGGTCGGGGTCGACACCACGTCAGGTCCGCCGTCCTGGGCCGGGACCACTACGACCTCGGATTCCTCGGCAGCTTCGGAGGCATCCTCACCTGCGTCGGAAGCCTCGTCCGCGGCGGCGGGCTCGGAGTCCGCCTCCAGTTTCCCAGGTTCGCCAGCCTGTTCGCCAACAAGGGCAGCCTCAGTAAGGGCGTCCTCACCAGCGTCTTCAGGCGTTTCGGAGGCCTCCGCCGCGGCCGCGCGGTAAGGAGTGGTCTCCCGCCCCGGGTACTTCTTCCGCGACCACACGAAGTACACGACCGCGCCGATGAAGACGATGATCGCGGTCCAGTCGTTCAGCCGCATGCCCAGGAAGTGGTGCGCGTCGTCGATGCGCAGCGACTCGATCCAGAACCGGCCCACGGTGTACGCCGCGACGTAGACCGCGAACACCCGGCCGTAGCCGAGCTTGAACCGCCGGTCGGCCCACAGGCACAGCACCGCGACGCCGACGCACCAGATCGACTCGTACAGGAACGTCGGGTGGAACGGCCCGCCGGCGACCAGTTCGGCCTTGCCGTCCGGACCGATCACCGCGGTCTGCGTCGTGGTGTCCATGACGTGCACGTTCAGACCCCACGGCAGGCTGGTGTGGCTGCCGTAGAGCTCGTTGTTGAACCAGTTGCCCCACCGCCCCAGCGCCTGCGCCAGCACGATGCCCGGCGCCGCGGCGTCCGCGAACGTGCGCAGGCTCGCGCCGCGCCGCCGGCAGCCGATGTAGGCACCGACCGCGCCGAGCGCGATGGCGCCCCAGATCCCCAGGCCCCCCTGCCAGACGTACAACGCCTTGACCGGGTCCCCGTCCTTGCCGAAGTACGGCGCCGAGGTCGTGATGACGTGGTACAGACGCCCGCCGACCAGGCCGAACGGCACCGCCCAGATGGCGATGTCGACGACCTCCTGCGGCTTGCCCCCGCGGGCCCGCCAGCGCTTGTCGCCGAGCCAGACGGCGACGAGGATCCCGGCCAGGATGCACATGGCGTACATCCGGATCGGGATCGGGCCCAGGTGGTACTGGGCCTTGGTCGGACTCGGGAGGTCCGCCAGGTACGTGGCGGCCTGGTGCGCGGCGGTGAGGCTCATCGGGGGCGGGCGTCCTCGGGTGGTGGGGGCGGGCGCAGGTCGGGCAGCGGTCGGGGCGGACCGCTGCCGGCCTGTCGGGTCAGGACTTCGACGAGCTCGGGGTGGAGCCGGACGTCGAGCCGGAGGTGGAGGACGACGAGCCGGACGACGAGCCGGACGTCGACGGCGCGCCCGAGGTCGTGCCCGAGGACGACGGCGTCGACGGCGCGGAGGACGAGGCCCCGGACGACGGCGCCGAGCTGGGCGCGGTCGGCAGCGTGGTCTTGGTGCCGGCCTTGCCGCCGTCCTTCTGGAACGCGGCGTCCAGCTGCTGCTGGAAGTACTGCAGGATCGCGGCCGGGGTCTGCTGGGTGAAGGAGAGCTGCTGGCCGTCGACGAAGACCGTCGGCGTGCCCGGCAGGCCCAGCTTGTTGAAGTTGTCGGCGTTGGACTGCACCCAGCCGTTGTGCGTGCCGCTGGTCACGCAGGTCTGGAAGGTGGTGCTGGCCTTCAGCGCCGGGATCTGGTCGGCGATCGCCAGGATCGGGGTCTTGGAGGACCAGGGGTCGGTCTGCTCGTTCGGCTGGTTCGCGTAGAGCAGGTCGTGCAGGGGCAGGAACTGGCCCTCGTCCTGCGCGCAGGCCGCGGCGTTGGCGCCGTTGAGCGACCCGGTGCCGTTGTCGTGGCTGTCGATGATGCGCGCCGGGTGGTAGGTGATCTGCAGCTTCCCGGCCTCGACGTACTGCCGGTAGGTCGGCTCGACCGCCTGCTCGACCGCCTGGCACACCGGGCAGCGGAAGTCCTCGAACACGTTCATCTTCACCGGGGCGTCGGCCGAGCCGATGTGGATGCCGGTGGCCTTGTCCGACTTGGCGATCGGGTCGACCACGGCCGCGACCGGGGCGGCATAGGGCGCGCTGTTGTGCTTGGCCGCGGAGACCCCGATGCCGACCGCCGCCGCGACGCCGACGACGAGGACGACGACACCGCCGATGGTCATCTGCTTGCGGCGCCGCTCAGCCCGCTGGCGGGCGATCTTCTCCGCCAACACCCGCTCGCGAGCGTTCTGCTTCCCTACCCGGTTCGCCTGGCTCATCGTCGTTAACAGTCCCTGTCCGATGCCGTCTGGTATGGGCACGCCACCGTTCCATCCCCGGGGCGCGCGCACCGCATCCTATGCGGTGACGACCTGGAAACGCACTGGAGGGGGCCCGGGTTGCGGCAAATCCTTCAGGAACTTTTAGGCCGCCGTCCGCCGGTGCCGACGCGGCACCGCCGGGCGGCGGCCGGAGTAATCAGGCAAACACGCAGGCGGATCAGCCCTGCTTCGCGACGGCGGCGTCCAGCGCGGCCTTGTAGTCGGCGGTCTGCTGGGTGCCGGGCACGGCGTTCGGGTCCTTGAGCGTGAAGGAAGTTCCGTCGATGTAGATGTCCGGCGTGCCGACGCTGCCGCCGAGCTTCTTGCTCAGCCAGTTGTAGTTGTCTTTGATCCACTGCGCGTACTTGCCGCCGCGCGCGCACTCGTCGAACGTCGCGCTGCGCAGGTTCGGAACCTGGCTGGCGAGGTTGAGCATGGTGTCCACGGAGCCGTAGGAGTCGTTGGTCTCGTCCGGCTGGTTCTTGTAGATCAGGTCGTGGAAGGCGATGAACTCCGCCTGCCCGACGTCCGCGGCGCAGGCCAGCGTGGCCCCGCCGACCAGCGATCCCTGGCCGCCGCCGTTGCGGTCGATGAGGTCGACCAACCGGTAGTGGACCTGGATCTTGCCGGCGTCGGCGTACTCCTTGTTGGTGGCGCCGAAGAAGGACTCGGCCTCCTTGCAGAAGGGGCAGCGGACGTCCTCGTCCACCTCGACCGTGACCTTGGCCCCAGGCTTGCCGTAGACGATGGCGCCGGGATCGGAGGTGGTCCCGGGGCTCGGCACGACTCCGGACGGCGCCGCGAACGGCTGGCCGGCACCGTAGGCGTTGCGCGCGTTCTTGTTGCTGTTCGACTGGTTGTGCTGCACCAGCACCCCGATCAGCACCGCGAGCGCGATCAGCGCGACCACCACGCCGCCGACGATGAACTGCTTGCGCCGCCGCTCGGCCGCGGCCTGCTGGCGGCGCGCCTCAGCGGCCCGCTCCCGTCCGGTGCGTCGCGGACCGCTGCCGCCAGAGCTCGTCATGACCCCATGGTGCAGGGGCCATGATCAACCAACAATCGGACAGGTCAGATCGGGTCACCCAGCAGCGCCCGCTCCAGCGAGAGCTTGGACGCCGGCTTCCAGATCAACCACGCCGCCGGGACCATGTAGAGCAGGTCGCGCAGCACGTCCAGGGTGTACCGCGTGTGGCCCTTGGGCACCAGGCCGCCGCTGCCACCGCAGCCGCAGCTGATGGCGATGCCGCGAGCGCCCAGCGAGATGATGCCGCCGATGTAGACCAGCAGCAGCAGCGCGGAGAAGATCGCCACCAGGCGCGTGCCCAGGCCGAGGATGAGCAGCAGGCCCAGCGCCATCTCGAAGTAGGGCTGCGCGTACCCGAACGGCGTGACCAGCGACTCCGGCAGGATCTTGAAGTCCCGCACGCTCTGCGCGTTGGTCTCCGGCGAGCCCAGCTTGCCGATGCTGTAGTTGAGCCACATGGCCGCCAGCAACAGGCGCATGACCAGGCTGATCCACTGCTGGTTGCTGTCCACGAACCCGCGGATGCCGCCGGCCGCGGGCGCGCTCTTGTCCTTGGCGGCGGCCTTGGAAGCCATCGAAGTCATAACCTTCTGTCCTCGGACGGTGACGGTGCAGGCGCACCGCAAGTCTGGGCGGGCTTCACAAGTTACAGGCAGTTCGGACCCGGGCGGGAGTGCCGCTCACTCCCGCGGGGGAACTTCCTAGCGGTTTCTCAGCTACTGAGCGTGAGTGGTGGGGTGGCTCGGCTGGGTGGCAGGGCTGGGTGGCAGGGCTGGGTGGCAGGGCTGCGATTGGTTTGTGGGTTTACAGGCTTTTTACGGCTTCGCCTAAGGTTTGGTGACCTCGCTGGGTGGCGCAGTTCGGTGGTGTGCCGCAGGTTGCGCTGGCGGCTGGCGGCCGGTCTGGGCACGACCGCGCGCGGGTCCGAGTCACTGCGCACGCGTCGGGTGGGCGGGTGGCGGCCGCGTGTGGTGGGCACCAACAGTCAAAAGCAGGCGCCTCCGGCGGGGGCACTCGAGACTCTGAGGGATCCCCAACCCCCCGCCTCGGCGGCGGTCCGAGTGTTGGTCGCCTTGTCCCGGATCCCTCGTCGCTGACGTCGCCCGGAGGGAACCATCCCGGCCTGGCGGTGTCCAGCCGCATCGCACGCTGCTGTGGTCGGGTCGCGTCCGGCCGGACACCGCCAGTCCGGGCTGGTTGTGCAAGCACCGCCGACAGCGACGAGGGATCCGGGACAACCCCCACTGTGTGAAAACCATGCACGAGGTGCCGTGGGGATGCTTAAGGCTAGCCGCGCTGGTCGTGTAGGTGGGGCGGCGAGTGAGGATGCGGCATCGGCCGGGCTGTGGGGGCTCGCTGCCGACACGCAGGCTACCGAGGCCGCGAGGCCGTGGCGGGAACCGACCGGCGACGGGACAGTCGGCGACCGACGCGCGGTTCCCGGTTCGCGGTGCTGGTGCTGGTGCCTGGCTGCGCTGGTGCCTGGCGGTTGGCCATCGTCGGGCGAAGGTCAAGCCGCCGACTCAAGCTCCGGCCCAAGCCACAGCCGCATCGCAGCCGCATCCGAGACTCCTGCCCCATCGCCACGACCGGCCTTTGCTTGTAGACCGCGCGGTACCTGACAACCTCGCGCGGCGACCGGCGCCGCCGGCCCGGCTCTGCGGCACCTCGTGCATGGTTTTCACACAGTGGGGGTTGTCCCGGATCCCTCGTCGCTGTCGGCGGTGCTTGCACAACCAGCCCGGACTGGCGGTGTCCGGCCGAACGCAGCTCGACCACAGCAGCGTGTGATCCGGCTGGACACCGCCAGGCCGGGATGGTTCCCTTTAGGGCGACGTCAGCGTCGAGGGATCCGGGACGAGGCGACCAACACTCGAACCGCCGCCGAGGCGGGGGGTTGGGGATCCCTCAGAGTCTCGAGTGCCCCCGCCGGAGGCGCCTGCTCTTGACTTTCGGTGCCCACCACGCCCGACGATCGCCGCCTACGCAACGCATGCGCAGTGACTCGGACCTGTGCGCGGTCGTGGACACGAACACCGCCGGCCGCCAGCGTCACCAGCGGCACACCACCGAACTGCGCCACCCAGCGAGGTCACCAAACCTTAGGCGAAGCCGTAAAAAGGCTCTTAAAACCCGCAGGCAAACCGCCGCCCGCCCCGATACAGATACACATACAAATACCGATCATGCGGCCGAGCCCGAAGCCCAGCCGCACGACCGACCACACTAACCACACCACCCACACCACCCACGCAGAAAGCGCCCCGCGCCTCCTACCGCCCCCTACCGCCCCTTACTCCCCCGCCGCACACCGTCGGCCAGCTCCGCGGCCAGCTCCCGCACCGCCTCGACGCCCTTGCGCGGGTCGCGGTTGTCCAGCAGTCGCCGCACGAACGCCGAGCCGGCGATCACGCCGTCCGCGTACGCCGCGATCTCCGCGGCCTGGTCCCCGGTCGACACCCCGAGCCCGACGCACACCGCCTGCTCGGTCGCCTGCCTGGTCCGCTCCACGAGCGCCCGTGCGGCGTGCCCGACCTGCTCGCGAGCCCCGGTGACGCCCATCACCGCCCCGGCGTACACGAACCCGTCGCAGGCCTGCGCCGTCAGCGCGATCCGCTCCGGCGAGGAGCTCGGCGCGACCAAAAACACCCGCCGGATGTCGTGCGCCCCGGTCGCGGCGATCCACGGTCCGGCCTCCTCGGGGATGAGGTCCGGCGTGATCACCCCGCTTCCGCCGACCGCCGCGAGCTCGGCGGCGAAGCGGTCGACGCCGTAGTGCTCGATCGGGTTCCAGTACGACATGATCAGCGCCGCCGCGCCGGTGTCGGCGACCGCCCCGGCCGCGCGGATGACGTCCGGCGTGCCGACGCCGCGCGCCAGCGCCTGGTCGGCGGCGGCCTGGATGACCGGCCCGTCCATCGCCGGGTCGGAGTACGGCAGCCCGACCTCGATGATGTCGCAGCCGCCCTCGACCATGGCGCGCATGGCGTCGATGGAGCCGTCGACCGTCGGGTAGCCCGCCGGGAGGTAGCCGATGAGCACGGCGCGGTTCTCCGCCCGCGCGCTCTTGAGAACGTCCTGAAGCCGGTTCACAGCTCTCCCCCCTCGAATCCGAAGTACGCCGCCGCCGTGTGCATGTCCTTGTCGCCGCGACCGGAGAGGTTCACGACGATCACCGGCTCCCGCCCGAGTTCGGCCGCCAGCCGCGGCGCGATGCGCAGCGCCCCGGCCAGGGCGTGCGCGGACTCGATGGCCGGGATGATGCCCTCGGTCTCGCACAGCACGCGGAAGGCGTCCATCGCCTCGCTGTCGTCGACGGGCTCGTAGATCGCGCGGCCGGTGGCGTGCAGCCAGGCGTGCTCGGGGCCGACGGCCGGGTAGTCCAGGCCGGCGGAGATGCTGTGGCTCTCCTTGGTCTGGCCGTACTCGTCCTGGAGAAGGAAGGTGCGGGTGCCGTGCAGCACGCCCACGGAGCCGCCGGTGATCGAGGCCGCGTGCAGGCCGGTGGAGACGCCGGAGCCGCCGGCCTCGAAGCCGTAGAGCTTGACCGACTCGTCCGGCACGAAGGCGTGGAAGACGCCGATCGCGTTGGACCCGCCGCCGACGCAGGCCGCGACGGCGTCCGGCAGCGCGCCGGTGGCCTCCAGCGTCTGCCGCCGCGCCTCCACCCCGATGATCCGGGCGAAGTCGCGCACCATGGCCGGGAAGGGATGCGGCCCGGCGGCCGTGCCGAGCAGGTAGTACGTGGTGTCGGCGCTGGCGACCCAGTCGCGCAGCGCCTCGTTGATCGCGTCCTTCAGGGTCTGCGATCCGATGGCGACCGGCACCACCTCGGCGCCGAGCATCCGCATGCGCGCCACGTTCAGCGCCTGGCGCTTGGTGTCCTCGGAGCCCATGTACACGACGCAGTCCAGCCCGAGCAGCGCCGCCGCGGTCGCGGTGGCCACGCCGTGCTGGCCGGCGCCGGTCTCGGCGATGACCCGGGTCTTGCCCATGCGCTTGGCGAGCAACGCCTGGCCGAGCACATTGTTGATCTTGTGCGAACCGGTGTGGTTCAGGTCCTCGCGCTTGAGCAGGATGCGGGCTCCGGCGCGCCGGGACAGGTTGCGCGCCTCGGTGAGCAGGCTCGGGCGGTTGGCGTAGTGCAGCAGGAGGTCGGCGAACTCCTGGTGGAAGGCCGGATCGGTCTTCGAGGTCTCATAGGCCTCGGTGACCTCCTTCAGCACGGCCATCAGCGCTTCGGGCATGAAGCGGCCGCCGAACAGGGCGTCGTCGGTGGGGAAGTGCCCGGTGCCGTCGGGCAGCGCGGCCGTGGCCGCGTACGCGGAGATGATCTCGGCGCGCGGATCTGTCTGGTCAGACAGAGTGGATTCAGACATGGTGGATTCCCATGGATGGGTGATGTGTCGAGCTAGGACAGGAGCGAGTGACTACGCTTCCTGCCATCGCCGGGCCGCCGGGGCGTGCCGCCACCACGGTCGGCGGCGGGCCGCGGCCCTGGGCTTGGTCGACTTCACGATCCTGGACTCTACCGTCTTCGGCCCGCGCGCGCGGCGCTCAGGCGCGACCGTTCCGCAGAGCGGGATGGGCGCCGGCGGCCACCAGGTCGGCGACCGCGGCGCGCGGGTCCTTGCCGGTCACCAGCGACTCGCCGACCAGCACCGCGTCGGCGCCGGCGTTGGCGTAGGCGATGAGGTCGTGCGGGCCGCGCACCCCGGACTCGGCGACGCGCACGACGCCGTCCGGCACCAGCGGGGCCAGCCGCGCGAAGGTGTCGCGCCTGACCTCCAGGGTCTTCAGGTCGCGGGCGTTGACGCCGATCAGCCGCGCGCCGGCATCCAGCGCGCGCCGCACCTCTTCCTCGTCGTGCACTTCGACCAGCGGCGTCAGCCCGATGGAGACGGCGCGCTCGATCAGCGACTCCAGCGCCGGCTGCTCCAGCGCGGCGACGATCAGCAGCGCGAGGTCGGCGCCGTGCGCGCGGGCCTCCCACAGCTGGTAGCTGGTGACGATGAAGTCCTTGCGCAGGACCGCGATGTCGACCTTCTGGCGGACGTCGTCCAGGTCGGCGAGCGAGCCGCCGAAGCGGCGCTGCTCGGTGAGCACGGAGATGACGGTGGCGCCGCCGGCCTCGTAGTCGGCGGCCAGGCCCGCGGGGTCCGCGATGGCGGCGAGCGCGCCCTTGGACGGCGAGGAGCGCTTCACCTCGGCGATGACCTTCACGCCGTCGCCGCCGGCCCCGCCGCGGCGCAGCGCCTCGACGCCGTCGATCGCGCTGTCCATGCGGGCGACCTTGGCCTTCAGGTCGTCCAGGCTGACGTTCTCCTGGCGCTCGGCGAGGTCGAGGCGGACGCCTTCGATGATCTCGGCAAGTACGTTCACCGTCGTCAGCTCCCCTCGATCGCCTCACCAATTGGACTGCTCCGCCCCCCGAGTACGACTGGATGGGCGGCGTGTCCGACGTCTCACTCTAGCGGCTCCGGAGGGGCTCCGAAGTCCAGTGATCTTCTGGTGGGACCAACGCCCGGCCCGCGAAGCGCGCCGCCGGCCGGCCGCCGGGGCCGCGGATCCGCTGGTCCGCGGCCGGTCGCGGCCGGTCGTCGCGGCGCAGGCGCGCTACCGCTCGGCCACTACTTCGCGGCGGCGCCGAGACCCATCGCGGACATGGCCTTGCCGACGATCGGCGAGAGCACGGCGATCGCGCCGCCGACGATGGCCAGCGCCGGGATGCCGGTCACCAGGCCCGCGCCGCCGATCAGGAAGCCGATGATGCAGAGGAAGACAGCGGTCCAGGCGGCCGGGGTGCTGCCGTGGTCTTCGCCGTGGGATGACGACATGGTGCTCCTAGACTTACGGGTGGTCTGAGTCGGTTCCATTGTCACCGATTCGGCCTAATGCTCGGCGCGCGGGGTGGCCCCGGGGGCGGCTGCGGCGGCTGCCGGCGTGGCCCCGGGGTTCGCTGCCGCGGTGGCCGGCGTCGTGGCTGCCGTCGTAGCTGCCGGCGTGACTCCGGCCGGCTCGACGAGCTCGGTGGGGTCCTCGCCACGGTCGAGGGCGTCCCAGAGGTCCTTGGCGGTGCCGGTGTCGGCGGCGCGCGCGGCGGCCTTCGTGGCGGCGTTCTCGTAGCGCGAGGACATGCCCGGCCACGTCGCGCCGCGCACCGCGGCCACCACGCCGGCCAGCACCACCAGCACGCCGCCGACGGCCGCGAGGGTCCACCAGGACGCCATGTGCGCGTCCATGGAGCGGGTCGCGTAGCCCTTGGCCGCGGCCTTGTCGGCCAGCACGCGGGAAGCGTGGCTCGCGCCGCGCTCGCCGAACGCGTAGACGGCCACGCCGACACCGGCCGCGATCAGCAGCACGCCGACCAGCCGCCGCGCCAGCCGCTGGGTGGCGAACAGCGCCAGCGCGCCGGCCAGCGCGGCGAGGCCGAGGGCGGTGACGCCGGCGGAGAGGTCGTCGCCGCTGGCCGTGACCTTGAGGGTGTTCGGGGCCACGCCGGCCAGGCCGGTGGCCCAGGGGCGGCCGGCCGAGGCCCAGGCGATGATGCCGCCGAGGAGGGCGATCAGGACCGTGATGGTCAGCTCGCGGCGGCCCGCTCGGCGGGCGGCTTGGGCCGGGTCGACGACCGGGGGTTCGGTTGCCGCTGGAGCATTCGCCTCGGCGGCCTGTCCTTCGGCGTCGGGCTCACCGGCCTGCGCAGGCACCACCGACCGGCTCTCCTCAACTCCCGAATCAGCTCGCGAATCAGCTCCCGAACTCACGCGACCCCCTCCCCGACCGCCGACCGCATGGTCCCGGCGACCGCGACCGCCTTCAGCACCGCCATCGCCTTGTTCCGGCACTCCTGATCCTCCGAGGCCGGATCGGAGTCCGCGACGATCCCGGCGCCGGCCTGCACGAACGCCACGCCGTCGCGCATCAGCACCGTGCGGATCGCGATCGCGGTGTCGGCGTCGCCGGCGAAGTCCAGGTAGCCGACGATGCCGCCGTACAGGCCGCGCCGCGTCGGTTCGTTCTGCTCGATGATCTCCATCGCGCGCGGTTTCGGGGCGCCGGACAGGGTGCCGGCCGGGAAGGTCGCGGTCACCGCGTCGAAGGCGGTCCGGCCCGGCGCCAGGTCGCCGATCACCGTCGACACGATGTGCATCACGTGGCTGTAGCGCTCGACCGCCATGAAGTCCACGACCTCCACTGAGCCCGGGCGGCTGATCCGGCCCAGGTCGTTGCGGCCGAGGTCGACGAGCATCAGGTGCTCGGCGCGCTCCTTCGGGTCGGCCAGCAGGTCGGCGGCCAGCTGCGCGTCCTGCTCCGGGTCCGCGCCGCGGGGGCGCGTGCCGGCGATCGGGTGCAGCATCGCGCGGCCCTCGGTGACCTTCACCAGCGCCTCCGGGGAGGAGCCGACGATGTCGAAGCCGTCCTGTGCGCTGCCGTCCGGGCCCGGCACGCGCAGCAGGTACATGTACGGGCTCGGATTCGTCGCCCGCAGCACCCGGTAGACGTCCAGCGCCGAGGCCGACACCTCCGCCTCGAAGCGCTGGCTCACCACGATCTGGAAGGCCTCGCCGGACTTGATCTCCTCGATGCAGCGCAGCACCGTCTCGCGGTAGTCCTCGGGCGTGCGGTTGGCGGTGAACGACGGCGCGACGGATGGGTCGTACACCACCGGCGTGTTCACCACCGGGGCGTTCAGCGCGGCGGTCATCGCGTCCAGCCGCTCGACGGCGCGCGCGTAGGCCGCCTCTACACCCGAGGGCAGATTGTCATGATTAACGACGTTTGCGATCAGCCACACCGAGCCGTCGGCGTGGTCCAGCACCGCCAGGTCCAGGCTGAGCAGGAACGTCAGCTCCGGGATCCGCAGGTCGTCCTTGGCCAGCTCGGGCAGCCGCTCCAGGCGGCGCACCGCGTCATACCCCATGTAGCCGACCAGGCCGCCGGTCAGCGGCGGCAGGCCCGGCAGGCGCGGGGTGTGCAGCAGCTCCAGCGTCTCGCGCAGCACGTCCATCGGGTCCCCGGAGGTCGGCAGCCCGACCGGCGGCTCGCCGATCCAGTGCGCGGCGCCGTCCCGCTCGCTCAGCGCGGCGCCGGTGCTGACGCCGACGAAGGAGTAGCGCGACCAGATGCCGTGCTCGGCCGACTCCAGCAGGAACGTGCCGGGCCGCTCCCCGGCGAGCTTGCGGTACAGCCCGACCGGCGTCTCGCCGTCGGCCAGCACGCGCCGCACGACCGGGATCACCCGGCGGTCGGCGGCCAGCTCGCGGAAGGTCGGCAGGTCCGGGGTGTCCACCCCTGGGGGGAAGGCCGTCATGCCGCCGATTCTCCCAGAGGCCCGCGCGGCGCCGACGGGGAGCCCGGGGATGCGTCCGTCGGCACCTCCGCGCTGCCCTCACCGGAGGCCTCCGCAGCCGCCCCCAGCGGCAGCGCCCCGGCGTCGAAGCAGGTCCGGTCCCCGGTGTGGCACGCCCCGCCGCTCTGATCGACCTTCAGCAGCACGGCGTCCCCGTCGCAGTCCAGCGCGGCGGCCTTGAGGATCTGCACGTTCCCGGACGTGTCCCCCTTGGTCCAGTACTCCTGCCGCGACCGCGACCAGTACGTGACCCGGCCGCTGGTCAGCGTCCGCCGCAGCGCCTCGTCGTCCATCCACGCCAGCATCAGCACCTCGCCGGTGTCGTGCTGCTGCGCGATCGCGGCGAACAGGCCGTGCTCGTCGCGCTTGAGCCGCGAGGCGATCGCCGGAAGGAGGGCTGCGGTGGGGACTTCGTCGGTCATGCACCCATTGTCGCCCCGGTGCGGATCGCCGGATCGGGCGGGTTCAGCCCGCGGACGACCCGGGCCCGGGTTTGCGATATAACGTGAAGGTAACCATGGCCGCGTAGAAGGGACCTGCGAATGTCGACCGAGCCGGCCAAGTCACCCGCGCTGCGTGCCTCCGACGAGGACCGTGACCGGGTCATCGACATGCTGCGCGCGGCGGTCGCCGACGGCCGGCTCGATCCGGCGGAGTACGACGAGCGCGTCGAGACGGCATTGACGGCGCGCACCTTCGAGGCGTTGGCGCCGCTGACGGCCGACCTGGGTCCGGGGCCCGGCGCCGGGGTCGCCGTGCCTCCGCCGGCGGCGAAGCGCGCGGCCAAGCCGCTGGCCGTCAAGCAGAAGCACGGGTTCGTGCGCCGCGACGGCGACTGGACGCTGCCGGAGCGCCTGGTGGTGCGGACCCGGTGGTCCGCGGTCGAGCTGGACCTGACGCAGGCCGTGCAGACCGGGCCGGAGCTGGTCGTGGACCTGCAGGTGGTCGGCGGCGGGGTGACGCTATTCCTGACGCCGGGCATGGTGGTGGACGCCAACGACCTGGCGGTGAAGTTCGGCGGGACGACGATCACCCGGGACTCCGGCGACGGTGCGCCGACGACGCTGCGGATCCGGATCGTGGGCCGGCTCAAGCACGGCGGGATCGAGACGCGCTGGGTGCGGCCCGGCGACCCGCGGCCCGGCGATGACAAGCCCGGCGACGAGAAGAACCAGCCGACCGACACCGCCGACTGACCCGGCAGCCGAGCAACAAAGCGCGCGCCGCCCGGAAACACCCGGCCGACGCGCGCCCTGTCACAACACTCCCCCGCTACGACGACTGCTGCCGCGCCCAGCTCTCGTACAGCCCCGAGTACACCCCGCCGGCGCCCACGAGCTCCCGGTGCGGCCCGCGCTCCACGATCCGGCCGGCGTCGAACACGAACACCTCGTCGGCGGCCTCGGCCGTGGACAGCCGGTGCGCGATGGCGATCGACGTCCGGCCGCGCGTCAGGCCGTCCAGCGCGCGCGTGATCCGCACCTCGGTAGCCGGGTCGACGGCCGAGGTGGCCTCGTCGAGCACCAGCAGGTCCGGGTCGGCGATGTAGGCCCGGGCCAGCGCCACCAGCTGCCGCTCCCCCGCCGACAGCGACTCGCCGCGCTGGCCGACCCGGGTGTCCAGGCCCTCGGGCAGGCCGTCGAGCCAGTCGGTCAGGCCCAGGTCCTCGAAGGCGCGGCGCACCTCGGCGTCGGTGGCCCCGGGCTTGCCGTAGCGCACGTTGTCGCCGACGGTCATGTCGAACAGGAAGCCGTCCTGCGGCACCATCACCATGCGGGAGCGCAGCGTTTCGAAGTCGACGTCCTTCAGCGGCACGCCGTTGAGCAGGATGCGGCCGGAGCTCGGGTCCATCAGCCGGGTCAGCAGCTTGGCGAACGTGGTCTTGCCCGAGCCGGTCTCGCCGACCACCGCCACGCGCGTGCGCGGCGTGATCTGCGTGCTCAGCGAGTGCAGGACCGGGGCGCCGCCGGGGTAGGCGAACACGACGTCCTCGAACCCGACGCCCAGCGGCCCGTCCGGCGGTGTGACGCCGGCGGTGCCCGGGTCCACCACGTCCGGCGGCTGCTCCAGCAGGCCGACGATGCGGCGCCAGCCGGCGATGGCGTTCTGCGCCTCGTTCAGCTGCTCGGTGGCGAACTGCACCGGCGAGATGAACAGGTTCACCAGGAACAGCATCGCCGTCAGGTCGCCGGCGGACAGGTGGCCGCCGACCCCGATCATCACCCCGACCACCACGATCGCGGCGTTGACCACCCCGGCGACCAGCTCGCCCATGGAGAACGTGACGACGATCAGCCGCTGCGTCCGCACCTGCGAGTCGCGGGTGTCCTCAACGGCCGCGCCGATCCGGCGGCCGGTGCGGTCCTCGATGCCGTAAGCGCGCAGCACGTCGGCGCCCACCAGCGCCTCGGAGACCTCGCCGAGCATCTTCCCGTAGCGCCGCCGCACCTTGCGGTACGCGCGGCCGGTCCGGCCCTGGATCTTGCGCATGACCAGGAACATCGGCACGAAGCAGACCCAGACCAGGATCGTCAGCTGCCAGGAGAACACGGCCATCACGATCGTGACGACCACGACCTGCGCGACGGCCACGAACAGCTGCATGCCGCCCTGCTGGATGAACACCGTGACCGTGTCGATGTCGCTGGTGACCCGGCTGACCAGGGCGCCGCGCTGCTCGGCCTGCTGGTGCAGCAGCGACAGGTCGTGGACGTGCCGGAAGGCCTTGGTACGCACCTCGGCCAGCCCGCGCTCGCTGGAGGTGTAGAGCCGGAAGTTCATCAGGTACGCCGACACCGCGGTGATCAGCACGGCCACGGCGCTGAGCGCGACCATATCGCGCACCTCGCCGTAGTCCGGGCCGCCCTTGGCGAGGATCCCGTGGTCCAGCGTCTGCTGCACGGTCAGCGGGATCACGACCCGGCCCACGGTGGCGATCAGCGCCAGGGCCACGGTCCAGCCCAGGCCCTTGGTGAAGGCCGGGGCCAGGCGGACGCCGCGGCGCAGGACGGCGTAGCCGCCGTCGAGGGCTTCAGGGAGCTGGTAGCCGCCGGGGGCGACGGTGTTCTCTTCGGTGCCGAGGTCGTCGTCGAGATCGGCATCAGCCTTCTTGGCGCCGGTCTTCTTCGTGCCGGCCTTCTTGGCGTCGGCGTTCTTGGCGCCGGACTTCGCGTCGGCGGTCGCGGTGCTCATCGGCCGGCCTCCTGCAGCTCGCTGTCGCGCTTGTCGCTGTCCCGCTTGTCGCTGTCGCGCTTCTCGCTGTCCCGCTGTTCCTTCTCGTGCGCCGCGTCGCGCTCCTCGTGGTCGCGCTCGTAGGCGGTGATCAGGTCGCGGTACCCCGCGCACCGCTCGACCAGCTCCAGGTGCGGCCCGCGGTCCACGACCCGGCCGTGCTCCACGTACACCACCTCGTCGGCCAGCGCGATCGTGGCCTTGCGGTAGGCCACCACCAGGACCGTGGAGGCCAGCGTGCCGCGGCCGGCGGCGTCCCGCAGCCCGCCCAGGATCGCGGCCTCGACCTGCGGGTCCACGCTGGCGGTGCAGTCGTCCAGGATCAGCAGCCGGGGCCGCCGGATCAGCGCCCTGGCCAGCGCCAGCCGCTGCCGCTGGCCGCCGGACAGGGTCGCGCCGCGCTCGCCGATGACCGCGTCCAGGCCCTCGGGCAGGCGCTGGACGAACCGTTCGGCCTGCGCCAGCCGCAGCGCGGCCCAGACCTGTTCGTCGTCGGCGTCGCTGTCCAGGCGGATGTTGTCGCGGATGCTGTCGGCGAACAGGAAGGTCTGCTGCGGGACCAGCGAGACCTGCGCCGGGATCTGGCCGCGGGCGAACTCGCGGACGTCGGTGCCGTCCAGCCGGACGGTGCCGCTGTCCGGGTCGGCCAGCCGGGCCAGCAGGCCGGTGAGCGTGGACTTGCCGGCGCCGGTCGGCCCGACCAGGGCCACGGTCGAGCCGGGCCGCAGGGTCAGGTCGACGTCGCGCAGGATGGCCTGGCCGTCGTAGCCGAAGTCGACGTGTTCCAGGCGGACGTCGGCCGCGCCGCCGGCGGGCGCCTGCCGCGTGCCGTACTCCATGTCGCCCTGCGCTTGCAGCACGGCCTTGACCCGGCTGTAGCCGACCACCGAGCGCGGCAGCTCGCCCAGCACCCAGCCGATGGCGCGCAGCGGGAAGGCCAGCAGCGTGATCAGGTACGCGACCTGCACGACCTGCCCGGCCTGGATCGCGCCGGAGGCGACTCTGGAGGTGCCGACCAGCAGCGCGACCAGCACGCCGAGGTTCGGGACCGCCTCCAGCGCCGGGTCGAAGAACGCGCGGGCGCGGCCGGCGGCGATGTTCGCGTCCCGCAGCCGGTCGGCGGCTTCCGCGAAACGCCCGGTTTCCACGTCCTCACGGCCGAGGGTCTTCACGACCAGGCCGCCGTCGAACGACTCGTGCGCGATCTCCGCGACGCCGGCCCGCATCTCCTGGGCGGCGGCCAGCCGGGGCGCGGCGAAGCGCTGGTAGACGGTGTTCAGCACGATGATCGCCGGGAACAGCAGGAAGCCGATGATCGCCAGCACCGGGTCGGTGAGCACCATCGACACCAGGGCCGCGACCATCATGATCAGCACGCCCAGGGACATCGGCAGCGGGGCGATGAACTGCCAGGTCATGTCCACGTCGGAGCCGGCGTTGGACAGCAGCTGGCCGGTGGGGTGCCGGCGGTGCCAGGACAGCGGCAGCTGCAGGTAGCGCTCGGAGACCGCGCGCCGGTAGCGCGACTGCAGGCGGAACTGCATCACGCCGGCGAGCAGGCGCCGGCCGATGATGCCCAGCACCTTGGCCAGCGCCACGCCCAGGATCAGCAGCCCGGCGGTCAGCGTGGCGCCCGTCGGCACCTTCCCGGCCCGGAACGCCGGCAGCACCGCGTGGTCGGTGGCCCAGCCCACGGCCCAGGCGGCGCCGACGGTCATGATCCCGTACACCGCGCTGCCGGTGACCGCCGCGGCGAAGACCCGCGGCTCGGTCCGGATCGCCACCCCGAGCAATCCGAACCCTCTTCTGAGGATGGATTCCTGCGCGCGCGCAGATGTCTGTAAACTCTCCGTGCTCAACTCATCCCACCCATGTCACGACGACTGCCTGCCCAGGCACCACTGTGGCGGACAACACCGGGCCGGGTAAAACCCATTCCGGATGCGCAGGTATTACTCCCGATTTGCTTCGGTCACCGACACACCGGGGGCATCCTGCGAATACACCGATGGCATCTTGCAACCAAATCGGTGTACGCAAGTGTTTATAAGAGGACAGTAAGCACGAAGCCGTCGTTCGAGAGGTTCACCGCCGGCCCGCCGGGGCGCGCACTGTCTGCGCTCGGGTGGCGCCGTCCGGTGCCGGGCTTGTCCTGGCCGGAACGTTCGTACGGCCGGTCAGCGGGGGCGGTGCGGTGTTACTCGCACTGGCGTGCGGGTAACACGAACTCCTGAGGTGGGCCGCGACCAACGTCGATCGCGGCCGGTGACGGAACGGGGGAGACATGGGCGGGGATGGGCCGCGCGATGTCATGGTGCGGGAGGCCGTCAAAGGCCTGGCGGAGAATCCGGCGCTGCCGCCGGACATGGTGTTCCGGCTGCTCGCGTGGCCGGGCGAGCTGCGGGGCGTGGCCGAACGGCCGGACCTGACCGACGCGATGGTCGCCGAGGTCATCGCGCGCGACGACCGCTGGCAGGTGCACGCGCTGGCGCTGAACCCGTGGCTGTGCCACCGGTTCCGGATGCTGCTGGCGCGCCACGGCGACCCCGGGATCCGGGCCGCGGTCGTGGTCGGCGGCGAGGTCGGGGCGGCCTGCCCGGATCAGCGGCCTGACCAGTGGCCTGATCAGCGGCCCGATCAACAGCGCGATCAGCGCCGCGAGCTGTTCGAGGCGCTGATCGACGACGACTCGCGCGAGGTCCGCGAGACCCTGGCGCGCACCGAGGGCGTCCCGGCGGACCTGCGCGCCCGGCTGGCCGCCGACCCCGACCCGCAGATCCGCGTCATGCTCGCGCAGTGGTGGCCCGGGGCGCCGGAGAACGTGCGCGATGCCCTGCTCGGCGACCCGGACGAGAAGGTCCGCTCGGCGGCCTTCTCCGCCTACTTCCGCCACCTGGACCTCGACGACGCCCTGATCGACCTGCTGGCCCGGGACCCGGAGAGCACGGTGCGGGCGCAGCTGGCCGCGCGTCCCGACCTGCCGAAGGAGATGCTCTGCGTCCTTACTCGGGATCCCAGTCCGGTGGTGCGGCTGGCCGTGTTCGCCCGCCCCGACACCCCCGAGGCGGTCCGGGCGGCCGTGCACGCCGACATCACCGACAACGCCCCGACCCTGGACGACCTGATCGCCGCCGACGACGAGTACGGCCTGGTCTTCGAGTACTTACAGGCCGACTCGGCCCTGGGCATGCTGCGGCCGGCCTGGGTCACCGCCGAGGCCGAGCGCCACGTCGACTCCCCCTACCCCTGCTTCCGCGCCGCCGCCGCGCTCAGCACGAAGCTGCCGATCGAAGCCGTGCGGCGGCTGCTGGACGACGAGGACGAACAGGTCCGCATGACGATGGTGCGCACCGCGCCGCACCTGGTCGACCCGGCGCGCGCCGAACGGATCGAGCGCTTACACCGGTGGGACGACCTGACCATGTGGTGGGAATACGAGCCGGTCCTGACGCATTCCGCGCAGACGTTGCAGCGCTTCGCCGTCGACCCGGAGCCGCGGCTGCGGGCCCTGGCCTCCGGCGATCCGGACCTGCCGGCGGAGCTGGCCGTGCGGCTGGCGGCCGATCCGGAGGCCTCGGTGCGCGCGGCCGTGGCCGGCCACCGGAATCTGCCGACAGCGAACCTGGTGGCCCTGTTCGCCGACACCTCCGAGCGCGTGGTCCACGCCGCCGCGGCCTCGCCGTACCTGCCGCTGGAGGAGATGGACCGGCTACTTGTCCGTGCCGGGCTGTGAGCCGGCGGCGACCAGGCCGACCTCGTAGGCGAACACCACGCCCTGGACCCGGTCGCGCAGCTCCAGCTTCGGCAGGATCCGGCTGACGTGGGTCTTCACCGTGGCCTCGGACAGACCCAGGGTCTCGGCGATCTCGGCGTTGGACCGGCCGCGGGCGATCTCCACCAGGACCTCGCGCTCGCGGTCGGTCAGCCGCTCCAGGCGCTCGTCGGCGCGCGGCCCGGCGCCGGCCGGGTCGCTCTGGCGCGCGAAGGCCTCGATGAGCTGGCGGGTGATGCGCGGGGCGACGACGCCGTCGCCGGCGGCCACGGTGCGGATGCCGGCGATGAGGTCGGCCGGGTGCGCGTTCTTGAGCAGGAAGCCGGCGGCGCCGGCGCGCAGCGCGGCGAAGGCGTACTCGTCGAGGTCGAAGGTGGTGAGGATGAGGACGCGCGAGGGCAGGTCGGCGGCGGTGATGCGGGCGGTGGCCTCGATGCCGTCCACGCCGGGCATGCGCACGTCCATCAGGACCACGTCGGGCTTGAGCTCGGCGGCCAGCGCCACGGCCTCGGCGCCGTTGCCGGCCTCGCCGACGACCGCGACGTCCGGCTGCGCCTCCAGCACCATGCGGAAGCCCATGCGCAGCAGCGGGGCGTCGTCGACCAGCAGGACGTCGATCACGCGGGCTCCCCGGGCACGACCGTCACCGGCACCCGCGCGTGCACGCGCCAGCCGCGGCCGACGCCGCGCGGGCCGGCTTCCAGCGCGCCGCCGAAGGCTGCGACGCGCTCCTTCATGCCGGCGATGCCGTGGCCGCCGGCTTCGGCACCGAGCGCTGCGGCGCCGTTCGCGATCGTGACGACAGTGCCGTCGTCGACCACCGTCACTTCTATGGCCTCCTGGCCGAAGTCCAGCCGGACCCGCGCCGACGCGCCGGGTTCGGCGTGCTTGCGGGTGTTGGTCAGGGCTTCCTGCACGACCCGGAACACCGCGAGCTCCACGCCCGAGGACAGGTCCGGCCGCACGCCGCTGACCACCAGCTCCACCGGCAGCCCGGCGACCCGGACCTCGGCCAGCAGCGTGTCCAGCTGCGCGAGTCCGGGCTGCGGATGCAGTTCGGCCATGGTGGCGCCGGCCGAGCCGCGCAGGACGCCGAGCACGCGCTGCATGTCGGTGATCGCCTGGCGTCCGACCTCCGAGGCTTTCGCGACGGCCTCGGCCGCGCGGTCCGGGGAGGTGTGCACGGCGTAGGAGGCGCCGTCGGTCAGCGCGACCATCACCGAGAGGCTGTGCGTGACGACGTCGTGGACCTCGCGGGCGATCGAGGCGCGCTCGGAGGCCGCCGCGATCTGCGCCTGCTGGTCGCGTTCGAACTCCAGGCGCCGCGCGCGCTCCTCCAGCGTCGCGAAGTAGGCGCGCCGGGTGCGGGTGTTGACGCCGAGCACCGCCGCGGCCGTGACCATGCCGGAGACGAACACGAAGACGCGCAGCGTGCCGTTGCCGCTCGCCCAGGACGCGGCGACCATCACCGCGCCGATCTCCATCACGCCGATGGCGGCCAGCGTGCGGCGGATCGGGGCGTGCGCGGCGATCGAGTAGAGCGCGATCAGCGGCGCGAAGTCGACCTGGGGCATCAGCATGTCGAAGGCCCACTGCGCGAAGGCGAACGCCGCCACGACGGCGAACACCCCGGTCGGGTAGCGCCGGCGCAGCGCCAGCGGCAGGAAGAAGCCGAACATCAGGAGCCAGCCCAGGACGGGCTGGTGCGGCGGACGCAGGTACAGGTGGCCGCTGAACGGCACCAGCACGGCCGCCACGGACAGGGCGTCCACCGTCGTGGGATGCGCGGAGGCCCACTGCTGGGCCCGCCGCAGCGCGTTCTCCAGGCCCGCGGCCTGCAGGAAGCGCTTCATCCCCGGCGAGCTCAGCCACGCCGACACCGTGGTCGGCGCGTCCACGACGACCCGAAGGCCCCGGCGGCTGCCGGGGTCTTCGGGGACGGTCGCAGAGCTCACGCGTCTCGTTTCTTCAGCAGGACGGCCGCCGCGGCCATCGCCACCACAGCGTAGCCAACGAACAGCAGGAACCCGGGCCACGGCTTCAGGTCCGGGGAGGTGGTGGTCAGCGCCATCACCTGCTGTCCGGCGTTGCTCGGCAGGTAGGGGTTGACGTGGTCGCCCCAGGAAGTGAGGTTCAGGACCTCGCCCAGGACCGGCAGCACCAGCAGGATCCCGAACAGCGAGGCGATGGCGCCGGCGGTGCTCCGGATGATCGCGCCGAGGGCCACGCCGAGCAGCCCGACCACCGTCAGGTACAGGCCCTCGCCGAACACCGCGCGCAGCACGCCGGGGTCGGACAGGGACTTGTTCAGGTGGATCGAGGAGAAGATCGACTGCGCCAGGAAGAAGCAGACGAAGGAGGTGACCGTCATGACGACCCAGGCCACAACCGTGAACACCAGCGCCTTGGCCCACAGCACCGGCAGCCGCTTGGGCGCGGCGGCCAGCGAGGCCCGGATCATGCCGGTGGTGTACTCACCGGTGATCATCATGACCCCGAGCACCCCCACCGCGAGCTGCCCGAGGAACACCCCGCGCATCGGGTCGGCGACCGGGTCGACCTCCTTCTGCCGCGCCGCGCTCATGTGCGGGTAGTGGCTCTTCATCGCGAGGCTGAACAGCAGCGCGATGGCGATCATCGCCCCGACGCCGGCGATCAGCGACCAGCGCGAGGAACGCAGCGTCCGGAACTTGATCCACTCGCTCTTGATGATCCGGCCCTGCGTCACCTTGCCGGTGTGCACGCGCCGGGCCGGCGCGGGGCTCGTGGGGCCCGTGGGGCTCTGTGCGACGGCGGTCACGCGTTCACCTCGACCTCAGTGGTGGCCGCCTCGCCGGCGGTCTTCTGCGCCGGGGCGCGGTACTCCACGGCGTCCCCGGTGAGCTCCATGAACGCCTCCTCCAGCGAGGCCTCATGCGGAGCGAGCTCGAACAGCGTGATCCGGTTCTCGGCCGCGATGATGCCGATCCGGTCGCTGGTCAGGCCCTGCACCTGCAGCTCGCCCTCGACCGAGGAGGAGACGGTGACATCCGGACCGGCCAGCAGCTCCCGCAGCTTGGCGGCATCCGGCGTCCGCACCTTGACGCTGCCGGTGGAAGCGCGCGAGATGAACTCGGCCACCGACGTGTCGGCGATGAGCTTGCCCTGCCCGATCACGATCAGGTGCTCGGCGGTAAGCGCCATCTCGGACATGAGGTGACTGGAGACGAAGACGGTCCGGCCCTCGGAGGCCAGGTTCTTCAGCAGGTTCCGGATCCAGAGGATGCCCTCGGGGTCCAACCCGTTGACCGGCTCGTCCAGGATCAGCGTGTCCGGGTCGCCGAGCAGCGCACTGGCGATGCCGAGCCGCTGCCCCATACCGAGCGAGAAACCCCCGGCCCGCTTCTTGGCCACATCGCGAAGCCCGACAAGGTCGATGACCTCATCGACCCGCGACTGCTCGATCCCGGTCGTCGCGGCGAGCGCGAGCAGGTGGTTGTAGGCGGTACGCCCGGTGTGGATGGCCTTGGCCTCCAGCAGCGCACCGACCTCATGCAGCGGCGCGGCGTGCTCGGCATAGGCCTTGCCATTGACGGTCACCGCCCCGGAGGTAGGCCGGTCCAGCCCCAGAATCATGCGCATGGTGGTGGACTTCCCGGCCCCGTTCGGGCCGAGGAAGCCGGTCACCACACCAGGACGGACGGTGAAGGACAAGTCGGAGACGGCGGTCTTGTCGCCGTAGCGTTTAGTCAGGCTGCGTGCCTCGATCATGCGGCAACGCTATGGGGCGCGGGGCGGTGCGGTCGTCAGACCGGATGGCGACCTTGCGCGGGGGCGGACTGCATCTTGGGATGTATGCGGGGTGCATAGCGGGATGGAGGTGGGGTGGTGGCGCGCGGCCAACGATCGTGGCAGCGGCCGGTCTCACACCGGATCCACGCGGCAGTCGCGAGCGGCCGGCGGAAGTGACGGCGGTCGGTGCTCATGCCAGGGTTCTGCATCCGTGACGGGTGTGCGCCTCGCGCCACCACGTCCCTCCCGGTTTTCGGTTTGTGTTCCTCGGTTGCGGCGGCAGGCTCTGCCAACCTCGACGGTCCGGGGATGTCAAGGCGTACGCAACCGCCGCCGCCGCGCACGACCGCCGGCCTTCGCCTTGATATCCCCGGACCGTCGTGGTTCCCTCCGGGTGACGTCGCGACCGAGGGACACAAACCGGTTTTCCCACACTCGGACCGCAGCCCGGGCGACCAAACCCGGCCCGCTACGGAACCCGTCCGGTTCCTTGGGCAGCGGTTGTGCCCGCCACGGTTTTGATCTTCAACCCCGAACCATCACACCCCTGCGGAAAGGCGACCCCGCGCAAACCGCCGGCCGCCGGCGCGACCCGAGTCGCGCAACCGAACTGCGTCCCCCTGCGAGGTCACCAAACGTTAGGCGAAGCCGTAAAAATCGCCTGCAAACCACAAACCGGCCGCAGCGCCACGCCCACGTTCGACCCAACTTCTGCGCGAATTCCGGACCTGGGCGTTAACGACGAAGCGCCCGCCGCCGATCCTGAACTGGATCTGCTGGCGCGCGCCCTACTAAAGGCTCTGCCAGCGACCTTGTTGAGGTCAGGGGTCTGCGTTTGACGTCTGGTCGTTCGAGGCGGAGCCTGTCGTAGCGGCGCGCGAACTCGTCGATGGCCGCGTGGATGCTGCATCCCAGCCTGGTGGCGGTCCGTACGCTTGCCCCTGTTGTCGATTCTTGACGCTCGAGGCTCGAGGCAACTATGAGATCTGCAACGAGTGCGGTTGGGAAGACGACGGTCAAGACGATCTGAACGCCGACGAGGTCTGGGGCGGCCCCAACGGATCAGAGAGTCTGACCGACGCACGCAACAGCTACGCGCTGTATGCATCGGAGGCCAGGGCCTCGGATGCGGATTCGATCGTCAACGGCGGCGAAGGCGCGTGGTGGGCCCCTGGTGCGCGCAGAATGCGCGACAGGGGCTACACAACCTGAGCACGTTGACAGCTCGTGATTCTGGGCCCGTCCCTGATCGGTCCATCAAACGCCAGCAACAAGATCGCCGACAGAGCCCTATTTGAGGTGGTCAGCCCCCTTGGTAGGGCGGGGCACTACACACCGGAGCCCTACACACCGCAGCACCACGCTCCCGCACCTCCCGCACCTACCGCACCGGGAACCCCGCCGCCCGCAGCGCACCCTTGACCTCGCCGATCGTCACGTCCCCGAAGTGGAACACCGAGGCCGCCAGCACCGCGTCCGCTCCCGCGCCGACCGCCGGGGCGAAGTGCTCCGTCGCGCCCGCGCCGCCGGAGGCGATCAGGGGGACGGTCACCGCGGCCCGCACCGCAGCCAGCATCTCCAGGTCGAAGCCCTGCTTCATGCCGTCGGCGTCGATCGAGTTCAGAAGGATCTCGCCCGCCCCCAGCTCCGCCGCTCGCGCCGCCCACGCCACGGCGTCGATGCCGGTGGAGCGGCGGCCGCCATGCGTGGTGACCTCGTAGCCGGATTCCGTGCTCACGCCCTCGGGGCAGCGGCGGGCGTCGACCGACAGCACCAGTACCTGGTTTCCGAAGCGGTCGGCGATCTCGGCGATCAGTTCCGGGCGGGTCACCGCCGCCGTGTTCACGCCGACCTTGTCCGCCCCGGCTCGCAGCAGGCGGTCCACGTCCTGGACCGAGCGCACCCCGCCGCCGACCGTCAGCGGGATGAAGACCTGGTCCGCGGTGCGGCCGACCACGTCGTAGACCGTCTCGCGCGCATCGCTCGAAGCGGTGACGTCGAGAAACGTCAGCTCGTCGGCACCGGCCGCGTCATAAGCCCGCGCCAACTCCACCGGATCCCCCGCGTCCCGCAGGTTCTCGAAGTTCACGCCCTTGACCACGCGCCCGGCGTTGACGTCCAGGCACGGGATGACGCGGACGGCCAGCTGGCCGAGGGCGGCGGTGCTCACTTGCTACTCCTTCTCAAAGGTATGAATACCGGGCCGAGGCTCGACGCTAAGCAGCCCCAACCCGATAAGCATCCAAATCCACCTCAACCAACATCCCAGGATCCGTCAGCCCCGACACCACCAAAGCCGTGGCCGCAGGCCGGCACTCCGCGAAAACCTCCCCATGCGCCCGCCCCACCTCGGCGACATCCCGCGCATGCACCACATACCACCGGGTCCGCACCACATCGTGCAGCCCGAACCCGGCCTGCTCCAACGCCTTGCGAGCGATCTCCAGCGCGACCTTCATCTGGGCGTACGGATCCCCGTTCCCCTGCACCCTGCCGTCGACAGTGGCGGTACACCCCGCGACCCACGCGTGCGGCCCGGCGACGACCACCCGCGAGTAGCCGTACTCGTTCTCCCATTGCCCTTCGGAGCCGATCCGCTGGATGCTGCTCATATATCTCACGCACTCCTGGTGAGTTCGAGGGCTTCTTCAAGCGTGAACGCGCCCGCGTACAGCGCCTTGCCGACGATAGCGCCCTCGACGCCGATCGGCACCAGCGTCGCCAGAGCCTCCAGGTCCGCCAGCGACGACACCCCGCCCGAGGCCACGACCGGCTTGTCGGTGGCCGCGCAGACGTCGCGCAGCAGGTCCAGGTTCGGCCCGGTCAGCGTCCCGTCGCGGTTCACGTCCGTCACCACGTACCGCGCGCAGCCGTCGGCGTCCAGGCGCTGCAGCACCTCGAACAGCTGCCCGCCCTCCTGCGTCCAGCCCCGCGCGGCCAGCGTCGTGCCCCGCACGTCCAGCCCGACCGCGATCTTGTCGCCGTGCTCGGCGATCACCTCGCTGACCCACTCCGGCCGCTCCAGTGCGGCGGTCCCGAGGTTGACGCGCGCGCAGCCGGTGGCCAGGGCGCGCTTGAGCGACACGCTGTCCCGGATGCCGCCGGACAGCTCGACCTTCACGTCCACCGACCCGATCACCACGGCCAGCAGGTCGGCGTTGGTCCCGCGGCCGAACGCGGCGTCGAGGTCCACCAGGTGGATCCACTCGGCGCCGGCCTCCTGCCAGGCCAGCGCGGCGGCGAGCGGGTCTCCGTAGGACGTCTCGGAGCCGGCGGCGCCCTGCACGAGACGGACGGCCTGGCCGTCGGCGACGTCGACGGCGGGCAGGAGTTCGAGGTAGCCGGACATCAGATCCCTGTTCTGCGAGTGTTGATTAACGGTGTCGGGTTCAGGACAGCTGCTCGAGCCAGTTCCGCAGCACGTGCAGACCGGCGTCGCCGGACTTCTCCGGATGGAACTGCGTGGCCGACAGCGGCCCGTTCTCCACCGCGGCGACGAACGGCTCGCCGTGCGTGGCCCACGTCACCAACGGCGCGGCCATCCGCCCGGTGTCGGTCAGCTCCCACTTGCGCACCCCATACGAGTGAACGAAGTAGAACCGCGTGTCGGCGTCGAGCCCGGCGAACAACCGCGACCCCGCGGCCACGTCCAGCGTGTTCCACCCCATGTGCGGGATGATCGGCGCGTCCAGCCGCTCCACGGTCCCGGGCCACTCGTGGCATCCGGCGGTCTCCACGCCGTGCTCCACCCCGCGCTCGAACAGGATCTGCATCCCGACGCAGATCCCCAGCACCGGCCGCCCCCCGGCCAGCCGCCGCCCGATGATCCGGTCGCCCTTGACCGCCTTGAGCCCGGCCATGCACGCCGCGTACGCCCCCACCCCGGGCACGAACAGCCCGTCCGCGTTCAAGGCGGCGTCGACGTCCGCCGTGACGCTGACCTGCGCCCCGGCCCGCTCCAGCGCCCGCTCGGCGGAGCGGATGTTCCCGGAGCCGTAGTCCAGGACCACGACGGAGGGCTTGCTCACCAGCGCATCACCCCGCCGGCGATCGCCATGCCGGCGCACAGCACCAGCAGTATCGACATCACCCGCATGTTGCCGTTGCCGGAGGCCTGCCGGAACAGCGAGAACGCTCCGCCAAGGAGAAAAAGGCCGAGGAACAGAAGTCCCGCGGCCGCGTAACTGCCGGTCATCTCTAAAGGACACCCTTCGTGCTCGGAATACCGTTCACTCTAGGGTCCGGCGTGCACGCCTCCCGCAGCGCCCTGGCCAGCGCCTTGAACTGGGCCTCGACCACGTGGTGCGCGATCCGGCCGTAGGGCACGCGGATGTGCAGGCAGATCTGCGCCTGCGCCACGAACGACTCGAAGATGTGCCGGGTCAGCTCGGTGTCGAAGTCCCCGATCATCGGCGCCAGGTGCTCGGGCATCTCGTGCACCAGGTACGGCCGCCCGGACAGGTCCACGACCACCTCGGCCAGGGTCTCGTCCAGCGGCACCCGGGCGTCGGCGAACCGGCGCAGGCCCGCCTTGGTGCCCAGCGCCTCGCGGAACGCCGCGCCCAGCGCCAGCGAGGTGTCCTCGACGGTGTGGTGGCCGTCGATGTGCAGGTCGCCCTCGGTCTTCACGGTGAGGTCGAACAGGCCGTGCTTGGCCAGCTGGTGCAGCATGTGGTCGAAGAAGCCCACGCCGGTGGAGATCTCGGCCTCGCCGGTGCCGTCGAGGTCGATCTCCACCAGGACGCCGGTCTCGCCGGTCGTCCGCTCCACCCTGCCCACGCGGCTCACGATTCTCCATCCAACACGGCAAGACTCTCCTTCAAGGCGTCCAGGAACGCCGTCGTCTCAGATTCGGTCCCGGCGGTGACCCGCAGCATGCCGGGAATGCCCACGTCACGGATCAGCACGCCGTGGTCGAGGATCTTCTGCCACAGCGTCTTCTGGTCCCCGCCCGGAACGCCGAAGAACACGAAGTTGGCGTCGGAGGGGACCACGTGCAGCCCGAGCGCGACGAGCTCGGCGACGATGCGGTCCCGCTGCGCCTTCACCGCGTCCACGGTGCCGAGCAGCGCGTCGACGTGCTTCAGCGCGGTCCGCGCGGCGGCCTGCGTGAGCGCCGAGAGGTGGTACGGCAGGCGCACCAGCAGCAGCGCGTCGATCACCGCCGGGTCGGCGGCGAGGTAGCCGACGCGCGCGCCGGCCATGGCGAACGCCTTCGACATGGTGCGCGTGACGATCAGCCGGGGGTTCTCAGGCAAGAGCGTCAGCGCCGAAGGAGTGCCGGGCCGCGCGAACTCGAAGTACGCCTCGTCCACCACCACCATCGCGCCGACCTGGTCCGCGGCCTTGACCACGGCCCGGATCACGTCCAGCTCCATCGCCGTCCCGGTCGGATTGTTCGGCGAGGTCAGGAACACGATGTTCGGCTGGTGCTTCTCGATCGCCGCGACGGCCTTGGCGGCGTCGAGCGTGTAGTCGCCCTCGCGCAGGCCGGAGATCCACTCGGTGGCGGTCGCCAGCGCGATCAGGCGGTGCATCGAGTAGGAGGGTTCGAAGCCGATGGCGCTGCGGCCGGGGCCGCCGAAGACCTGGAGGATCTGCTGCAGGACCTCGTTGGAGCCGTTGGCGGCCCAGACGTTGCGGACCGTCAGGCCGTGGTCGAGGTAGTCGGCCAGGTCCTTGCGCAGGTCGGTGGCGTCGCGATCGGGGTAGCGGTTGAGCGTGGTCGCCGCGTCGGTGACGGCCTTCGCCAGGTCCGCCACGAGTTCGGCCGGCGGGCCGTACGGGTTCTCGTTCGTGTTCAGCGGATACGGCACGTCGATCTGGGGCGCGCCGTACGGCGTCAGCTCCCGCAGATCGTCGCGGATCGGCAGGTCGCGGTAGTCCACGTCTCAGCCCCGATCCTCGAAGCGGGCCGTCACGGCCTCGCCGTGCGCGGGCAGGTCCTCGGCGTTGGCCAGGGCCACGACCAGCGCCGAGGCCTCGGCCAGGGCCTCGCGGGTGTAGTCGACGACGTGGATGCCGCGCAGGAAGCTCTGCACCGACAGCCCCGAGCTGTGGCAGGCGCAGCCGCCGGTGGGCAGCACGTGGTTGGAGCCGGCCAGGTAGTCGCCGAGGCTCACCGGCGCGAAGGAGCCGACGAACACGGCGCCGGCGTTGCGCACCTTGGCGGCGTCGGCGGCGGAGTCCCGGGTCTGGATCTCCAGGTGCTCGGCGGCGTAGCCGTTGGCCACGATCAGCGCCGCGTCGATGTCGTCGACCAGCACGATCGCCGACTGCCGCCCCGCCAGGGCCTCGCGGATCCGCTCGACGTGCTTGGTCGCGGCGACCCGGGTCTCCAGCTCCCCGACGACCTGGTCGGCCAGCTCCTCGGAGTCGGTGACCAGCACCGCGGCGGCCAGCGGGTCGTGTTCGGCCTGGCTGATCAGGTCGGCGGCGACGATCCCGGCATCGGCGGTGGCGTCGGCGACCACCATGATCTCGGTCGGGCCGGCCTCGGCGTCGATGCCGATGACGCCCTTGAGCAGCCGCTTGGCGGCGGCGACGTAGATGTTGCCGGGGCCGGTGACCAGGTCGGCACGGCGGCAGACGATGGCGCCGTCTGCGTCCTGGTAGCCGTAGGCGAACATGGCGACGGCCTGCGACCCGCCGACGGCGTAGACCTCGTCCACGCCGAGCAGCGCGCACGCGGCCAGGATCGTGGGGTGCGGCAGCCCGCCGAACTCCTTCTGCGGCGGCGAGGCGACGGCCAGCGAGCCGACCCCGGCCTCCTGCGCCGGCACGACGTTCATCACCACGGAGGACGGATACACGGCGCGGCCGCCGGGCACGTACAGCCCGACCCGGTCCACCGGCACCCAGCGCTCGCTGACGGTGCCACCCGGGACGACCTGCGTGGTCGAGGCCTGGCGGCGCTGGTCCCGGTGCACCTTGCGGGCCCGGCGGATCGACTCCTCCAGCGCGGCCTTGACCTGCGGATCCAGCTGCTCCACGGCCTCGGCGAGCGCCGCCTTCGGAACCTTGACCTGCTCCAGCTCGACCCCGTCGAACTTCGCCCCGTACTCGATCAGCGCCGCCTCGCCGCGATGGTGCACGTCCTCGACGATCGGACGGACGACGGCCAGGGCCGCCTCCACATCCAGCTCGGCCCTGGGTACCAGGGCGCGAGGATCAGTCTGGCTCGTGTCCAGAGCGCGACCGCGCAGGTCGATTCGAGTGATCACGTCACGATTCTAGTTCGGCGAGGAACGCCGGTCCGGCGCGTCCGCAGAGTGGGCACCCCGCGCCGGGCAGCGACTAGATTGGGTGCGTGACGACAGAGCTACCGCTGTTCCCCCTCGGAAGCGTGCTCTTCCCGGGCGTCGTACTCCCCCTGCACATTTTCGAACACCGCTACCGGCAGCTGGTCCGCGACCTGTCGGCGCTCCCGGAGGGCGCGCCGCGCCGGTTCGGCGTGCTCGCCGTCAAGGACGGGCACGAGGTGGGGCACGGCAACGTCACGGCGCTGTACGACGTGGGCTGCACCGCCGAGATCGACTCGATCGTGGAGTACGAGGACGGCCGCTTCGACATCACCACCACCGGAGTGCACCGCTTCCGGCTGGAGGCCTTCGACGACGAGGGGCCCTACGCGCGCGGCGAGGTCGAGCTGCTCGACGAGGTGGCCGGCCCGGAGGCCGAAGTGCTGGCGCCGGGGCTGACGGCGCTGTTCCGCAAGTACCAGGCCGCGCTGTCGGAGCTGCGGGGCGTGCAGGTCGGGTCGATCCCGGAGCTGCCGGAGGATCCGACGGTGCTGTCGTATCTGATCGGCGCGGCGACGGTGCTGGACACGTACGAGAAGCAGCGGCTGCTCACCACGGAGACGACGGTGGACCGGCTGCGCGCCGAGGCGAAGATCCTGCGGCGGGAGACGGGGATCTTGAAGAACCTGCCGTCGCTGCCGGCGGTGGATCTGCTGCGGCGGCGGAGTCGGTAGACGCGCGCCGCTGGTCGCCGCTTGCCGCTTGCTGCTTGCTGCTTGCCGCGCCTGAACGCAGAACGCCGCCGCGCGACGGAAGGTCGGCGGCGGCGCGTGCGAGAACGACGGCAGCTTGTCAGCCCAGGGAGTTGTCCGCCTGCGGCGCGCCCGAGGCGGCGCCGGATGCGGGACCTGATCCGTTGTCGGATCCCGGCTGATGCTGGGGCTGGGGCTGCGGCTGCCCTTGCGGTTGCGGCTGTCCCTGCTGCTCCGGGGCCTGCTGACCGGCCGGCAGCCCATAAGGATTCGCCGCCGTGAAGTACCCCTGCCCCTGCGTCGGCCCCTGCCAGTCCGGCGGCGACGGCTTCGTGAAAGCCCACGTCAGCGCCAGGAACAGCACCGTCCCCAGCATCGGCGCGGCCAGGTAGAGCCCCTGCGCGTGCAGCGCGACCGGCGCGTGGAAGTTGTGTCCGGCGGCGATGATGTGCAGCACCGTCAGCGGGTCGGGCATCGACACCCAGCGCCCGAGCGCGGCCGCGATCGTCGAGGCGGCGAACCCGCCGAGCAGCACGCCGGCCCAGGCGCCGATCGCCGCGCCCTCCCGGTTGCCCTCGCGGTCGAGCCCCGCGAACATGCCGCGGCGGGCCAGCAGGAACCCGAGGATCCCGAGCAGCAGGCCGACGATCGCGGTGAAGACGAAGTAGTACCCGTCGACGCTCGCGATGCCCTTCGCCTCGGGCGCCACCAGCAGCGCGGACTGGTCGACGCCGGAGGTGACCTGCGAGACCGCGTTGGCCGGCAGCGTCAGCCACACCGTGGGCGCGAAGCGGTACCACGCGAGCGCGGCCAGCACGCCGAGGACCGTCCCGGTGACCAGCAGGATCGCCGCGGCCAGCAGGTCGGGACGCCAGAGCAGCAGCAGCTCGCGCAGCGACCGCCCGGAGCGCCCGGGCCCGCCCGAGGCACCCGGCGCGCCCGCCGCACCCGGTCCGCCGGGACCGGTCGGCACAAGGTTCGGCACCTGCGGCAGGCCCTGGGCACTCTGCGGTTCCTCGAAGGGGTTCCGCCACGGCGAGGAACCCTGGCTCTGCCCATCGGCAGTCGGCGAAGTCTGGTCGTTCATCGTCCATCAGCTTTTCATGCCGCGCCCCATCCTGGCAGCCGGGAGTGGCGGTTGGTGCCGAACCAGGACGCCGCGACGCCTGCGACACCCGCGCCGACAGCCTTCCTGGCACCATTGCCGCATGGCAGCGAAGAACCGGCAGGCGAGCGGAACCCCGGCCACCGCCCTGCTCAGCAAGGAAGGCGTGGACTTCACCGTCCACACCTACGACCACGACCCGAGCGCGGCCTCCTACGGCCAGGAGGCGGCGGACGCCCTGGGCGTCGAACCCGACCGCGTCTTCAAGACCCTGGTCGCGGACGTGGACGGCGACCTGGTCGTGGCGGTCGTCCCGGTCTCCGGCTCCCTGGACCTGAAGGCCCTGGCGACCGCGGTCGGCGGCAAGAAGGCGGCGATGGCCGACCCCGCCGCCGTCACCCGCACCACCGGCTACGTCCTCGGCGGCGTCTCCCCGCTAGGCCAGCGCAAACCGCTGCCGACCGTGGTCGACGAGACCGCCCAGCTGTTCGACACCATGTTCTGCTCGGCCGGCAAGCGCGGGATGGAGATCGAGCTGGCGCCCGGGGACCTGGTGCGGCTGACGGACGCGGTAGTGGCGGAGATCGGGCGGGAGGGGTAGCCGCTACCGCCCCGCCTCCGCCGCCACCTCGACCTTGGTCCCCCGCAGCACCGCGTAGACCATCGAGAACGCCACGATCGCCTCGGCCCACAGGAACACCGTGTAGTCCAGCAGGCAGCCGATCGGCGGCTGGCCCGGCGCGGTGTTCCGGTACCCGGCCAGGGCGAACAGCGAGGCCGCCATCCAGCCCAGGCCCGGCCAGACCATGCCCAGGCGGCGGTGGCCCATCACCAGTGCGCCGGTCAGGACGGACAGGGCCAGGGCCCACATGATGACGTACATCAGCCACACCATCACGAACGTGCCGCGGGTCCGGCGCAGTTGGATGTCGAAGCCGGGTTCGGACTCGTCGCCGTTCACGGTCGCGCGGGTGACGAAGCCGGGGTCGGAGTCGACGATCTCGACGGCGGTCGGGGCCGGTTCGCCGCCGATGGTCGCGGCGAAGGCGAGGGTGGTCGAGTAGCGGTCGAACGGGTAGTCGGCGATGTCGCCGCCGGGCAGGTCCATCAGCATGTCCTTGGACACGATGCGCTTGCCGGCCGGGTAGGTCAGCTCGCCGGAGGACAGCGACGAGGTCTCGACGGTCAGGTCCTGCGTCGGGAAGACGCCGTCGCCGCCCTTGGCATATTTACCGACGACGGTCACGAACACCCGCACCTGCGCGTCGTTGCGCGCGGCCTCGACCCGGTTGATGGTCGCCACGATGTCGACGCGGTCCGGCGCGCCGGTCGCGCCCGCGCCGAAGCCGCTGTGCCGGCCGCCGCGGTCCAGGTGGGACAGGTAGACGCCGACCCCTGTGGCCAGCGCCACCAGCAGGACCGCACCGACCATCGACGCCCAGGTGCGCGGATGCGCCGGGGGCCACCACCAATCCGTTCTCTGCACGGGTCCAGTGAACCGCCAAGATCCCCCGGCGCCCCGCAGCAACGCCGCAGGGCTCGATGAAACGGGTGTCGAATCAGCTCTCGGCCGCGATGAGGTCCAGCGCGCGCTGAAGATCATCCGGGTACTGGCTCTCGAACTGCACCCACTCCCCGGTCCCGGGATGCTCGAACCCCAGGCTCACCGCGTGCAACCACTGCCGCGTCAGCCCCAGCCGCTCCCCCAGCTTCGGGTCCGCGCCGTACTGCAGGTCCCCGACGCAGGGGTGCCGCAGCGCCGCCATGTGCACGCGGATCTGGTGCGTCCGCCCCGTCTCCAGCTTGATCGCCAGCAGCGTCGCCGCGCGGTAGGCCTCGATCGTCTCGTAGTGCGTGACGCTGTCCTTGCCGTCCCGGACCACCGCGAACTTGTAGTCGTGGTGCGGGTGCCGACCGATCGGCGCGTCCACGGTCCCGCGCATCGGGTCCGGGTGCCCCTGCACCAGCGTGTGGTAGCGCTTGTCCACGGTCCGGTCGCGGAAGGCCTGCTTGAGCAGCGTGTAGGCGCGCTCGGACTTCGCCACGACCATCAGGCCGCTCGTCCCGACGTCCAGCCGGTGCACGACGCCCTGGCGCTCGGCGGACCCGGAAGTCGAGATCCGGTACCCGGCCGCGGCCAGCCCGCCGATGACGGTCGTCCCCAGCCACCCCACGCTCGGGTGCGCCGCGACCCCGACCGGCTTGTCGATGACCACGATGTCCTCGTCGTCGTGCACGATCCGCATGCCCTCGACGGCCTCGGCCTTCACCGCCACCGGGTCGGCGGCCGGTGGCAGCTCGATCTCCAGCCACGCCCCGCCGCGCACCCGGTCGGACTTCCCGGCCTCCGCGCCGTCCAGCCGCACCCGGCCGTCCGCGGCCAGCTCGGCGGCGCGGGTCCGGGACAGGCCGAACATGCGGGCCAGCGCGGCGTCGAGGCGTTCGCCCTCGAGGCCGTCCGGGATGGGGAGGCTACGGAGATCAGACATGGCCACCATTATCCGGCAGCGCGGGGCAGCCTCGGACTACGCGTCCTTGCCGGAGGAGTCCTCGGGCTCGGCGTCCCCCGACGAGGACGGCGCCGGCACCGCCACGGCCTCCGGCTTCACGTCCTTGTGCCGCGACCCGTCCGGCTGCATGCCGAGGAAGGACAGCAGCACCATGAGGCAGCCGCCGACCACGATCGAGGAGTCGGCGAGGTTGAACACCGGGAAGTTGTAGTGCACCAGCGGGAACGTCGGGAACTGCAGGAAGTCCACGACATCGCCGCGCCCCACCCCCGGCGCCCGGAACAGCCGGTCGCTCAGGTTCCCGAGCGCGCCGCCGAGCAGCAGCCCCAGCGCGATGGCCCAGGGCAGCGAGCGCAGATTGCGCGAGACCCGCAGGATCACGAACACCACGCACGCGGCGATGAAGGTGAACACCCAGGTCTGGCCCTCGCCGATGGAGAAGGCCGCCCCGGAGTTGCGGATCAGGTTGAGGTCCAGGAAGCCGCCGGGCACGTGCACCGGACCGCGGTCCTGGAGCTTGGCGACCACCAGCGCCTTGCTGACCGCGTCGATGGCCAGGGCCAGCGCCGCGAAGACCAGCACCACGCCGATGCGGCGCTTGCGGTGCGGGGCGGCCTCGAGCTCGATGTCAGGCTGGGTCTGGGTCTCGGTCTGGATCTCGGCCTCGGCGCTCGGGGAATCCGACTCGGAAACCTCAGAGGCACCGGTCACCTCGGCATCCCCGGCAGTCTCGTCGACGATCCCGACCACGTCCTCGGCCACCTCTGAATCCGCACGTACTTCTGAAGCCACGCGCACACCCTACCTTCGCGGCACCGGGGACGAGGCACGATCACGCGGGGAAGATCGCATCAGGAAAGATCTCCTGAGCAACGATCCCGGCCCGGCACCTCCGCCGGGCCGGATCCGTACCTCAGCGGCGTTCCTGCTTCTGCTTGCAGCTCATGCACAGCGTGGCCCGCGGGAACGCCTGCAGCCGGTACTTGCCGACCGGCTCGCCGCAGGACTCGCACACGCCGTAGGTGCCGGCCGCCAGCCGGGCCAGCGCGCGCTCGGTCTGCTGCAGCATCTCCCGGGCGTTGTTGGCTATGGCCATCTCGTGCTCGCGCTCGAAGTTCTTGGTCCCGGCGTCGGCCTGGTCGTCGCCGGCCCCCTCGCCGGAGTCCCGCAGCAGGTCGGCGATGCCGGTCTCGGCGGTGCTGATCTCCCGGCGCAGCCGCGCTGCGTCGCCCTCGAGCTCGGCCTGGAGCTCGCCGACCTCGTCCGGGGTCCAGGGGTCCTCACCGGTCCGGTACGGCGGCAGCCCGCCGACCCCGGCCACGGTCTCGGTGATCTGCGTGACCGTCATGGGAGTCTCCTTGTCCGCGGGAACCTCTGCCGAGGTGGTGGTCGCCGACGGCTTCGGGGCCGTCTTCGGGGTGGCTTCGGCCGTGGCCTGGGCCGCGTTCTGCGCCGTACTCTTGGCCGACACCGAAGCGGCCGGCCCGGTCGCCGACCGTCGCGCCTCACCGGCGCCGGGGCGGCGGGTCGGCGGCGAGGCCTTGGCCCCGGTCGCGGCCCGAGTCGGCTTGGGCACCGCCTTGCCGGCCGTCGCCTTCGTCGCCGTGCCGGCGGCGTGCGTGGCCCCCGTGGCCGCCTCTGATGCCTTCGTCCTGCTCGTCGTCACGGCCGTCATCCTCGCTCTCTGACGTGGCGGCGCAGTGCGCTCTCACTGAGCACGCTGTACACCCTCACGGGCCCGTCCGCCCCCAACTCACACGCGACGTGTAGCGTGCCCACGCCGGGCCCCCGCTAATCACGCTTCGTGAGGGGAGAAACGTCCCAAGCCGCCCACCAGTTCCCGTCGAACACTTGCGCACCAAACATTCACTCGTTCGGGCTAAGTGGCCTCCCGGGCCGGTACGGCCGGGTGTTCCCGCGGTTTCCGCCCGGTTCAGCCGAGCAGGTCCCGCACCAGCTCGCGCAGGGTTTCGGGGTCTTCCGAAGAAACACCTAAGACTTTGTCGCGCGAGGTGGCTCCGGTGATCAACACGACGGCGCGGCGCGGCATTCCCAGCGCTTCCGCGACCGCCCGGAGGGCCGCTTCGGTCGCCGCGCCGTCGATCGCCTTCGCCGTGACGGCCACGATGAGTGACCGATCTCCGTGCCGTCCGCCGACTCTCGTCCGGGAGCTCCCGGGCTTCACGCGAATTGGAATTCGGAGCTCCTCCATACCGCTTACAATGACACGAGTACCCGAGCAGGCAGCGACGGGACGAGTAGCGCGGCGGGAAAGCCTCAGCGATCCGGGGACGGTGCGAGCCCGGAGGCGGACGCCGCGCGAAAATCAGCCCCGAGCCGCCGGAAGAAAGGGCCGCCAGGCCCGAGTAGAACCGGCCGGATACGCAATGAAGTGGACATATCGTTGACGACGGTGTGTCAAGGAGGGTGGTACCGCGGTACCGGCGCTCTATATAGAGAGTGCCTGTGTCGTCCCTTCGTCGGTTCGGCTCCTACGACGAAGGAAGGCACCGCGCATGACTGCGCCTGATCCGAGGCTGTACCGCCCCGTCAACGCCCAGCTCGATCTCCCGGCGATGGACGCCGAGATCATCGACTTCTGGCGCGGCGCCGCCATCTTCGACAAGAGCCTGAAGGCCACCGAGGGCGCCCCGCGCTGGACCTTCTACGAGGGCCCGCCGACCGCGAACGGCCGCCCCGGCACCCACCACGTGGAAGCCCGCGTCTTCAAGGACGTCTTCCCGCGCTTCAAGACCATGCAGGGCCACCGCGTGGACCGCAAGGCCGGCTGGGACTGCCACGGCCTGCCGGTGGAGCTGGCCGTGGAGGCCGAGCTCGGTTTCACCAACAAGCAGGACATCGAGGCCTACGGCATCGCGGAGTTCAACGCCAAGTGCCGCGAGTCGGTGCGCCGGCACGTGGGCGCCTTCGAGAAGCTCACCGAGCGCATGGGCTACTGGGTGAACACCGACGAGGCGTACTGGACGATGAACCCGTCCTACGTCGAGTCGGTCTGGTGGTCGCTGAAGCAGATCTTCGACAAGGGCCTGCTGGTCCAGGACCACCGGGTCGCGCCGTACTGCCCGCGCTGCGGCACCGGCCTGTCCGACCACGAGCTGGCGCAGGGCTACGAGACCGTCGTCGACCCCTCGGTCTACGTCCGCTTCCCGCTGACCTCCGGCCCGCTGGCCGGCAGCACCTCGCTGCTGGTCTGGACGACCACGCCCTGGACCCTGGTGTCGAACACCGCGGTCGCGGCGCACCCGGAGGTCGCCTACGTGGTGGTCACCGACGGCGCCGAGCGCCTGGTCGTCGCCGAGCCGCTGGTGGCCAAGGCGCTCGGCGAGGGCTGGGAGCCCACCGGCGAGACCTACACCGGCGCCGAGATGGAGCGCTGGACCTACCAGCGCCCCTTCGAGCTCGTCGACGTCCCGGACGCGCACTTCGTGGTGCTGGCCGACTACGTCACCACCGAGGACGGCACCGGCCTGGTGCACCAGGCCCCGGCCTTCGGCGCCGACGACCTGGCCACCTGCAAGAAGTACGACCTGCCGGTGGTGAACCCGATCCGCGGCGACGGCACCTTCGAGGAGTCGGTGCCGATGGTCGGCGGCGTGTTCTTCAAGAAGGCCGACGAGGTCCTGACCTCGGACCTGCGCGAGCGCGGCGTGCTGTTCAAGCACCTGGAGTACGAGCACAGCTACCCGCACTGCTGGCGCTGCCACACCGCGCTGCTCTACTACGCGCAGCCGGCCTGGTACATCCGCACCACCGCGTTGAAGGACGCGATGATGCGCGAGAACGACGCGACCAACTGGTTCCCGGAGAACGTCAAGTACGGCCGCTTCGGCGACTGGCTGAACAACAACATCGACTGGTCGCTGTCGCGCAAGCGCTACTGGGGCACGCCGCTGCCGCTGTGGGTGTGCGAGGACAACCACGTGACCGCCGTCGGCTCGCTGAAGGAGCTCGGGGAGCTGTCCGGGCAGGACGTGTCCGAGCTGGACCCGCACCGGCCCTTTGTCGACGACGTCACGATGCCCTGCCCGCAGTGTTCGAAGACCGCCACCCGGGTCCCGGAGGTCATCGACGGCTGGTACGACTCCGGCTCGATGCCCTTCGCGCAGCACGGCTACCCCTACGCCGAGGGCTCGGTCGCGGCCTTCGAGAACGCCTACCCGGCGGACTTCATCGCCGAGGCCATCGACCAGACCCGCGGCTGGTTCTACTCGCTGCTGGCGGTCGGCACGCTGGTCTTCGACAAGTCCTCGTACAAGAACGTGCTGTGCCTGGGCCACATCCTGGCCGAGGACGGCCGCAAGATGTCCAAGCACCTGGGCAACATCCTGGAGCCGATCCCGCTGATGGACCAGCACGGCGCCGACGCCGTCCGCTGGTTCATGCTGGCCGGCGGCTCGCCGTGGTCGGCCCGCCGGGTCGGGCACGCGACGATCCAGGAGGTCGTCCGCAAGACCCTGCTGACGTACTGGAACACGGTCTCCTTCCAGGCCCTCTACGGCCGCACCGGCGGCTGGGCGCCGTCGGAGGCGGACCCGAAGCCGAGCGAGCGGCCGGCGCTGGACCGCTGGGTGCTGTCGGAGCTCAACGTCCTGGTCCGCGAAGTCACCGCGGCCATGGACGAGTTCGACACCCTGAAGGTCGGCAAGCTCCTGTCGGCCTTCGTGGACGACCTGTCCAACTGGTACGTCCGCCGCGCCCGCCGCCGCTTCTGGAACGCCGAGCCGGCCGCCATGGCCACGCTGCACGAGGCACTGGAGACGGTGACGAAGCTGATGGCCCCGATGGTGCCGTTCATCACCGAGCGGGTGTGGCAGGACCTGGTCCGGCCGGTCGCGGACGACGCGCCGGAGTCGGTGCACCTGTCGGCCTGGCCGGTCCCGGACGACGCCCTGATCGACGCCGACCTGGCCGAGCAGATGGCGCTCACCCGCCGCCTGGTCGAGCTGGGCCGGGCCACCCGCGCCGACTCCGGCGTGAAGACCCGCCAGCCGCTCTCCCGCGCGCTGGTCGGCGCCCCGGGCTGGGCCGCACTCGGCGAGGAGCTGCGCTCGCAGCTGCTGGAGGAGCTGAACGTCGTGACGACGTCGCCGCTGGCGGACGCCGGCGGGGAGCTGATCGACTACAGCGCGAAGGGCAACTTCCGGACGCTGGGCGCACGCTTCGCGAAGCGGACGCCGCTGGTCGCCGCCGCGATCGCCGCCGCCGACGCCGGGGCGCTGGCCGCGGCGCTGCGGTCACAGGGCTCGGCGACGGTGGCGGTCGAGGGCGAGGAGGTGACGGTGTCGCCGGACGAGGTGATCGTCACCGAGACCCCGCGCGAAGGCTGGGCCGTGGCCACCGCCGGCGGCGAGACCATCGCCCTGGACCTGCACATCACGCCGGAACTGCGGCGCGCGGGACTGGCGCGCGATGTGGTGCGCTTCCTGCAGGAGACGCGGAAGGCCACGGGACTGGATGTGGCGGACCGGATCCGGCTGACGTGGGAACCGCTGCCCGGCGCGGAGGCGGGCCCGGAGACGGCGGCGGCGGTCCGCGAGCACGCGACGATGATCGCCGACGAGGTGCTGGCCGTGGAGTTCGCCGAGGGCGAGGTCGCGACCGACGTGGACCCCGCCGAGCTGGCAAAGCTGCAGGCCGCGATCGTCGGGGACGCGGATCTGGGGCTTCGGTTCCGGATCGCTAAGGCGATCTGAGTCGGGCCGGTTTTGAAGCGCGCGCCGCCGATCCTGAACGGATTCGGTGGCGCGCGCTTCTGTTGGCGGCGCGGGCTATACATACATACAAGGGGCGAAAGTGGCATAACAAAATGCCCGCACCGCCGCGCCTCGCACCGCCGCGCCTCGCACCGCCGCGCCTCGCACCGCCGCGCCTCGCACCGCCGCGCCTCGCACCGCCGCGCCTCGCACCGCGGCTGCCGCGCCCGGCCCGCCCCGCCAACGCCCTCAGTTGATCGGAATATCCCGCACCAAAATGATCCCCGCCATGATCCCGTTCACCCCCACGGCCTGCGTCCAGTAAGCATTCACCGTCGACCCCGACGCCGGCGCGTCCACCACGAAGTCGCCGATCAGCGGCTGCCCCGGGTCGATGTTGCCGTCCGAGCTCCCGCTCCCGAGCGTCCACAGCGAGTCGAAGTTCTCCGCCTTCAGCGTGTTGCCCTGCGCGTCGACCACCACGCCGCCGGTGAAGACCCCCTCGTTCATGCTGACCTGCTGGCCGCTCTCGTTGTCGATGGCGAGGTGGATCACGATCTTCGCCCCGTTGCGCGCGGCCCTGAGTTTGATCGTCAGCGCGTGCCCCGCCGGCGCGCCCTTCGGCCAGGTCGCCGTCACCGATTTGTCAGGGTTCAGCGCGACGCTGATCGGCTGCGGGTCGGCCAGCTGGCCTTGGGGCGTCCACGTGCCGGCGGCGGGCGGCGACGCAGGGACCGATGAAGAGGTCTCCGTCACCCCAGTGGGTCCCGCCGTCGTCGCCGTAGTCGCCGCTGTCGTCGCCGCCACCGTCGTCGAAGAACCCGTCGTCACCCCGCTCGGGCTGCCACCGGCCACCGCGACCGACCCGCTACTGGCGCATCCCTGAAGCCCCACCCCCGTGATCATCACTACGCATATGCTTGCCATATTCCGCATTCCGCGACGCCCAGCCAAGAACTGAGTCATCATCCCCCCGTGTCTTCGCATGTCGCCGATTCTGCCGTCAGCAGGCTTATTCCGTAAACCCGCCTCCCAGCCGGTCTGTCGTGTTGCCACCTTCCTCGACCATGTGACACTTTTACCCAATGGATCGCTGTGCCGTCTTGGTCGACGCCGGATATGTACTGGCCGCCGCCGCCAACGTGGTGAGCGGTGATCCCGGCCGTCCCGGAATCGATGTCGACTACCCCGGCCTGGTGACCGCCCTGACCGAGCGCGCCGCCCTCGAGACCGGCCTGCCCGTCCTGCGTGTGTACTGGTACGACGCGGCCCCGGCCACCGGCCCGACCCGGGACCAGCGCCTGCTGCGCGTGCTGGACGGCGTCAAGCTCCGCCTGGGCAAGCTCGTGCGGCGCGACGACGGCAAGTTCGAACAAAAGGGCGTCGACACCTTCCTGCACGCCGACCTCACCGGCCTGGCCCGCAAGCGCGCGGTCGCCGACGTGGTCCTGGTCAGCGGGGACGAGGACCTGCTGCACGCGGTCGAGGAGGCGCAGGAGTACGGCACCCGCATCCACCTGTGGGGCGCGGCCTCGGACTACAACCAGTCCCTGGAGCTCATCGCCGCCGTGGACAAGTCGATGACGCTGTCCGAGGAGTGGCTCAAGCCCTACGTCTGGGTGAAACACCAGCCCGGCATGGGAGACGACGCCGGCTGTGAGCCGGCCAAGACCGGCCCCGGCGAGCACGCGAAGCCCGCGCACAAGGTCTTCCCCTCCCCGCTGGACATGCCGCCGCGCGTGCTGCACCCCACCGAGTCCCCCAAGACCCCGCTGGCCAACAGCCGCTTCCCCAAGCTCTGGCAGGTCACGTCCCCGACCCAGCGCTTCCTGGACGCCGAGGAGAACAAGAGCTTCGGCCGCGCCGACCCGATCGACGTCGGCCGGGCCTACGTCGCCCGCTGGATGGCCCGCGCCACCGAGGCCGAGCGCCGCCGCCTCACCGACTGGACCGCGACCTGGACCTGGGTCCCGCACGACCTGGACCCGGACCTGCTCCGCTTCGCCAACGACCTGGGCATCGACACCTGGGAGGCGGAGCTGGAGCCGATCAAGCACGAGCTGCGCGCCGGGTTCCTGGACGGGCTGAAGAAGTGGCGGGACCAGCACGACAGCGAGCCGCCCGGGATGATGGCCGCTCCCCCGGCGACACCGGCCCCCGAGACCCCGCCGCAGCCCCCGGCCGCACCGGAAACCGCCACTCCCGCGGCTCCGCCGGACGCGTCTTCGACGGAAGCGACAGCGCCTCCCACCGTCCCCGCGCCCCAACCCCCGCCTACCTCGGCCGGTCCCCCAGAATCGCAGCACGCTCCATCACCCGGCGCAGCGGGAAATAGTCACTGACCGCATAGTGCTGCACGGCCCGGTTGTCCCAGAACGCGATCGAACCGGCCGACCACTTGAACCGCACCTGGAACTCCGGCACCGCGGCCTGCCGGAACAGCACCTTCAGCAGCTCCTCGCTCTCGTCGTCGTCCAGCCCGACGATGTGCGTCGTGAAGATCGCGTTGACGAACAGCGTCCGCCGCCCGGTCCGCGGGTGGATCCGCACGACCGGGTGTTCCACCGCCGGGTATTTCTCCTGCATCTCCCGGAGCTTGTCCGCGTCCATGCCCAGCCCGAACGGCAGCGTGAAGTCGTGCACCGCGACCCGCCCCTCGATCCGGGCCTTGACCTGCTCGGGCAGGAAGTCGTACGCGGCGGCCATGTCCGCGAAGCAGGTGTCGCCGCCGGCCTCGGGCACGTCCAGCGCTCGCAGCACCGAGCCGAGCGCGGGCTGCTCGCGCCACGTGACGTCGGCGTGCCACACGTTCTCCACTCCCGCGTTCTCCGCCCCCTTCTCAAAACGCACGATCTCCGGAACATCGCCCTGCGGCAGGAAGGGATGGATCTCCAATTCGCCCCACATTCCTGCGAAATCACGATGCCCGGCACCGGTGAGCCGGTTCTGGTCCCGGAAAAACAGGACCTTGAATTCCAGCAGCGCCCGGTCCAGCTCGGCGAATACCTCGGGGGTGATCGGCTCGCTGAGATCGATATCCGAAATCTCGGCACCGATCAGCCGGGTGCACGGCGCGACCGTGATGAACTCGTATGGGTGAGATTCCTCGCCTTCCGGCAGGCGTCGCAGGCCCCTGCGCGGGCCGGCGTGGAGTTCGCGGCCGGTGAGGAGGGCTTGGAGGGTGGCGTAGGGGGCCATGGGCTCACTCCTTGTGCGTCGGGTGCTTCGGGTGCTTCGGGTCGGAAAGAATTGCGGCGCCGGCGGCAACCAATGTCTCGGTCCCGACGCCGGTGCCCGGATGCCGCTCACGATCGGCGAGCGACGTGATGACCAGCAGCGCCAACAACCGCATCCGGTCGGCGAACATGCCGGGCGGCAGACGCAGATGACCGGTCGCCGCCTGGAGCCCCGATATCAGGGCCCGGATGCTCGACCCCTCCGGGCGTTCCAAGGCGAGCGACGCCGGGTCGTACTCCGGATACCGCATCGCCTCGGCAAGGAAGCGCAGATACCACGACGACCGCCCGGCCTTCTCGGCGTCCGTCAGCGTCTCGGCCAGCGGTTCCACCAGGGCCCTGACATAAGTCCGCACATCGCCATCGCCACTGGCGTGCGCGGCCAAAAACTCCAGCCGCCGCGCATTGATCGGCCCCATCCGATGCTCGTACAGCGCGCCGACCAACGCGGCCCGCGTCCCGAAGTGGTACGCGACCGCCGACGTGTTGCGCTGCCCGGAGTCCGCCGCGATCTGACGCAGCGACACCGCCTCGATGCCGTCCTCGGCGAACCTCCGCTCGGCCGCCTCCAGGATCCTGATACGTGCGCTCACGCGGCGCACGTTAACGCGATCGCGTTAAAAGCGGAAGAGTGACCTCAGTCCATCAGGGTCCGCAGCCACTCCAACCCCGCCACGCTGAACGCCGCCTGGAACGGCCGCAGCGTCGGCAGTCCCGGCGGCGCCGGCCGCCGGCTCGCGCACGTGATCATGCCGACGACCCCGACCGCGAATGCCCGCACCGCCTCCGGATCCGCACCCGCGAGCAGCGGATGCGCGGTGACGGCAGCGGCCAGCTCCGGGCCGCCGTACATCCACACGTTCGGCACGAACAACGCCATGTCCAGCCACGCCGCACCCCGCGCAGCCCACGGCCAGTCCACGAAGTACACGCGGTCGGCGGTAATCAGGATGTTGTCGGCGCGGACGTCGAAATTGACGAGCGTGTCGCCCTCGCACAGCGCCGCCATGCCCTCCTCGATCGCGGCCAGCCGGTCCAGCCGCTCAAAGGCCCACGCGTCGAGCCATCCCAAGTCGTCCTCGCCGGCCGCGTGGGCCTTCTCCAGACCGCGCCAACCGTCGAACCCGACCAGCTGTTCGAAGACCGGCGGCACGTCGTCGATCGGCGACGGCGTCAGCAACTCGGCCAACTCGCCGAGCGCGTCCACGGTCCGGCGCAGCTCGTCCGGATCCCAGTCGGGGCCCGGGTTCCGGCCGTCGATCTCCTCGAAGACCAGGACCACCCAGCCGTCCTCGTCCAGCGAACCGAGCAGCTTCGGCACCGGCGCGTGCTCCGGCATCAGCGCGGAGTACTTCGCCTCCCGCCGGTGCATGTCCGGCGAATCAGGGTTCGTCTCCACGCTGACCGCCTTGACGAACGCGCGCCGTCCGGCCGACGTCCGCAGCCGCACCGCCGGCCCCGGCGAGAACCCGCCGGTCTGCGTCACGGCCTCGACCACCTCTCCCCCGCCCAGGAGGTCCACGACGCGGGCTCTGAGGTGCTCCGGCACGGCGGTCCACGGCGCGCGCACGCCGCTGGCCGCCGGCAGTGATCGTCTCGTCGATCGTCTCGTCATTCAGGCATGATGCCGGGGATGCCCGGCGGGCGTCATCCCGATTACCTCGAACGCGCCGGTCACCGCCGGTGCCGATGGCCGTGACCGTCCCCGGCGCCCGTTACGCTGGTGCGCGTGCTGACCGTCTCCACCGTCAACGTCAACGGCATCCGTGCCGCCGCCGCCAAGGGCTTCACCGAGTGGCTGAACGCCACCCCGGCGGATGTCGTGTGCCTGCAAGAGGTCCGAGCCGAACCGGACCAGTTCCCGGCGCACCTGCGCGCCCCCGAAGGCTGGCACACGCTGATCGCCCCAGCAGCCACCAAAGGCCGCGCCGGCGTCGCCCTCTACAGCCGCATCGCCCCCACCGCCAGCCGCATCGGCTTCGGCGACCCCGAATTCGACACCTCCGGCCGCTACGCCGAGATGCAGCTCCCGACCCTCACGATCGGCAGCCTCTACCTCCCCGCAGGCGAGGTAGGCACCGAACGCCAGGCGGAGAAGGAACGCTTCATGAAGGCCTTCCACGCCCACCTGACCACCCTGACCACCGAGGCCGCCGCAACCAACCGCGCCGTCCTGATCTGCGGCGACTGGAACATCGCCCACCAGGAAGCCGACATCAAGAACTGGAAGGCCAACCAGAAGAACTCCGGCTTCCTCCCCGAGGAACGCCAGTGGCTCACCAGCGTGATGGCAGAAGCCGGCTACGTGGACGTGGTCCGCGCCCAGCACCCCGGCGTCGAGGGCCCCTACTCGTGGTGGAGCTTCCGCGGCAAGGCTTTCGACAACGACAGCGGCTGGCGCATCGACTACCAGATGGCATCGGCGAACCTCGCGGCGGTCGCGTCCTCGGCGGTGACGGAGCGGGCCGCCAGTTACGCCGAGCGCTGGTCGGACCACGCTCCGGTGACATGCGCTTACGACTGGGACATCGCGGCGGTGCCGGCTCCGCGGAGTCCGATTCAAGGTGTCGCTACTGTGAAGTGAGTCGCGCTGGCACTGTCGCCACATCAAGCGCCGACGCTCGACCTCCCCTTTGGGCCGTTTGCGACAGACTAGCCACTTACGAGGAAGCTCGCTAAGGATGTGGCTTACTCGGGCATATAGCAGAGAGCGGAAGACGACGTGGGTCGGTGGCAAGACGACTTCGAGGTTTGGCTGACGGCTCAGCTAACCGATCTCCCGGCCAGATCACGCGCGAAGCGCGCTATTTGGCGTCAAGTTGCGTCAAGGGTTGACGGCAGCCCGGCGGCGGCTGAAATCACACTGCGTCAGCTGCTACGTCGCGCCGACGGCGAACGTCTCTTGGCGCAGCTGCTGGACGAGGGATGGGCCCAGATTCGCTCCGCCTTGACGAGCGACCAGGCAGGCCTATCGTTGCCCTTTCGATACTGGCAGATGTCCGAGCAGGACAGGGAACCGAACGGTACCGGCGGCGACTTGGCCGTCGCCGTCTACACAATCATCACCGCCGCGCAAGCTGTCGACTGGCCGATCAGCGCCACCGAGCTGAGGTTCCTACTCGACGGCGCGCACTACGATCCGGCTCTGCTTCGACTTCTGATCACCTGGGCGGAAACCCAACCACCGGACAACGCGCCCGGATGGCACGTCCCTGGTCGGCCAGCTCCTTCTTCGATGAAGCGATGGTTCGCACAGGCCGGTCGGTACGTATATGGGACTCCTGCGCCCAACTGGAATGCGGCGCTGTGGAAGTCGCCACAGGCTGTGTCCGTCGCACGTGCTGCCCTGCAGACAATTGACGCGGAGGCGGTGCTCGAAGCTGCGAGCCTGGTCGGCATCGGACGTGACCGGTTCCTCGTCACAGCTGCCCTCATCGACGCCGAGGCGGCGGAGCGTTTGGTCGCAGACGAATCCATACTCGATGGTCTGCCACCGATCGATTTCACCGGGACGCCGGATTCGAGTGCGTCGGACCTACTGCCATTCTTGCCGCTCTCGGCCCGAGGCGAGCTTCTCGTCAAGATTGGCTGGGTCGCGGCTGTCGAGTTGCACATGTCCGGTCTCGCACCTACCGCAGCCTCCGTCGCTACTATCATGGCGCGGGACACAGCAGCTGTTGAGGAAACTACGTTATGCGGCCTGGTGTTTGTGTGGGCCGATCTGCTTCAGCTTCGCAAATACCGAGACACTTGGAAACACAAAGTCCGACGCGACGGGGTCTTGTCCCGACTGCGCGAGTATGTACGCCACTACCCAGACGCCTTCACGCTCTCTGCCAAGCACATGCTCGCCCACGCAGAAGATTTCGGCTCTGACATCCTGGACCTGCTTGCCGAGGCTGCAGGACTGCATTCACAGGTCTTGGACGTCCTGACCGGACTCGCCGAAAGCGACGACGACGCCGAGGTCCGGGACCAGGCACAGGGCATCGTGGTACAAACCCGCGGAGAGCTGCCGGCAGGCGGCGTCCCGATCTACCCCCACCCGCTAACCCCGCTGTCAAATATCTGGCTGGGGTCACTAGCGGTCCAAGGAACGCTGGGCAACAGCCTTCGCAGCGCCGCAGACCGGTTCCGATCTTTCATACTGCAACAAGGCCGCGCCCAAGAAGAGCTCGTGACGGGTTTTTTGTTGCACGAGTTCGAGTCGGCGTTCCGCGACGCCGAACTGCGCCTGACCGCTGGCGGCACCCCGTTGTCGGGACTTATCAAGGTCGAGCAACGGCCGACGGTGAAGTCCGAAGAAGCGCTGTGGGGCTGCGATATCGCATTGCTGCTAACAGTAGATATACCGAAGGTCGCAGTCCTGGAGTTGGCAGAACTGGTCCAGATCAAGAAGTCGCAGGCGCTCCTCGGCGGCACAACCGCCAACCAGGGTGAGTCATGGCGGATCGATGTCCCACAGTTAACTGCGTTACTGGAACGGTCCCAGACTGCCAACTACTGGCTCATCGCCTCCACCGGCGAACTGCCGTGTGTCCCGGCACGCTGGATCCACAGCATGGGGCGGGGCCGTGGAGCACTCCATCAGGCGAGCTTCACGGTCGGCTACAACGATGTCCGGCACTCCGGGATTCCGATCGAACAGTTCCTGCCGGAACTCTTGCTGGGAACATGGATCGGGTCCGCGTCGCCAGAGACGGTTAACTTCGCGAATGGCCACGATGCACAGGTCAAGCCACGGTACGTGTTCTCGGTCTCGGTCACGGCGGAGGTCCCGCGAGGCTAGCCATACATCGACCGCATGAGCATCCTCGGATCGCATTCAGTCCCTGCGACAGATGGTTCCGACTCGGTAAACGGGTGGCTGGTCGGGTACGATCCTCCGCATCAGGTGTCTGGATGCGTACCCCTGTTGGAGCCCGACCTCCAATCATGTACGGCCAGGAGTGTGGGTCACTCGGCCTGAGCCAGTGTCATGCAGTGGTACCAGTCCTGCGACCTTCGCACGTCAGTCGGGTGACGTGAGAGGGGTTTCGCATGACGAGAAGGCCGAACTCCGCACGCCAGGCCGCCGCGAGAGACCGTGGCCGGTACACAGGTGAAACGATCGCCGCAGCCTACGCGGGTATTCCGTCCGGGCAACGCGCCAAAGGACCGGATTCCGATCGGCTTGGTCTGGACCGCTGCTCCCCCGCTCAGCTCGATCTCCGGGCCCGAATGGCCCTCGGAGTCTTCAACCTCGACTCGCTGAGCCGTTTTGAGAACGGTCTATCGTGGTCTGCTAATGCGATCACTGCCTACACCCTGACCGTGTCCCCTCGGTTCGATGAACTCGTGCTCATCACTCGCACACCTGACAATGTCGCCGGCCGGCTGGTCCGCGGCGAGGCACCGGGACTACCGGGCCTCAGAGTCGTCGCCGACGACTGGAACGGCGTGCGCATGCGCGACATCGTCACAGGTTCAGACGTTGTGGTCACTTCGGATCAGGCTGGGCGGGTAACCGAGACCGCACGCACCAGCGACACGGTCTTCTTTAGCCCCGACCAGCGGTGGTCCGCCGGGCCGCAGACCCCTCGTCCTCGCGAAGCGGAGCGCCTCGCGACGGTACCGCCGATGTCACACGACACGAAACGACTACTCGCCGGGCTGCTCACCCGCCTGAACATCAACGACCCCGCAGGTACGTGGTCAACGGGCAATTGGTTCTGGGACCCTTTCAGACCACACGGAGAGCCTCACGTCCCGCGATACAAAGGCCACGACCACGACAGCCGCGGGCTATGGGGCTCAGGCGACCGCTGGGAGTTGGCTTGGTCCGGATATCCAACCGGTGCATCTCTCATCAAGGCCCTAACCCATCCCATAATCGGCATCAACGGTGTAGCCGCGCTGGAGACGCGCGATAGTTGGCAGCTCACCCTCGGGACCGCCATGCTCGAACTGCACACTCTTGACCTGGATGCGAGGTCACAATGACCTCGGCAATCACCCAATTCCACGATTCAGGAACATCGCTGATCCTAGGCAGCACCGCGACCGTACTATGGTGGTTCACCCGCCTGCTAAAGATCCTTATGCCGTCAGAGTCACGAGACCGCCTAGAGCTGTGGCGCTTATGGCTCACCCGTCGAGGTGAAGGCAAACAGTCACACAATCTGGCCACACCAGCGGCATGCCGGGTCCGCGCAACACCGACCGATTCGCAGGGAACAGCTCCAGCCGACGCGAGTGAAGCGGCACTCTGATCTTGCGGCACCCAGGGCCCACAGCTGCTTGGCAAGCGCCGGGCTACGCCCAGGGTCACCTTCCCGAACTCCTTGTGAAACGGATCCTAAGGTCCGCTGGCGAATCGAGCTCATTCTGACGACAGGGAATATCGCACAAACCGCGACAGCGGCGGCAGTGGAGAAAGGCCGCGACGTACGCGGAGCTTTGGGCCTATCACGCTCCGGTGACCTACGCCTTCGGTTGGCACGTCGCTGCCCTGCATGCTCCGCGCCTCCCGATCGGGAGAGTAATGCGCCCTGGATCAAATCCGGGTCGGTTCACCCTGATCCCTTGACGACCACCTCACCGCACTAACTGAACGGCGTGGGACTGGCCAGGCAGCACGGCGGCACCTCAGTCGAGGCCGAACCTGTCAGCCGTCGCCACCGCGGCCGATTCCATGCGGCGGCGGTCCCGGACGGTATCCCTCAACGGCTCGCCGGAACCGACTTTCATCGAGGCGCGGACGCGTGCGTCCATCTTTTCCAGAGACCCGGCGCGCTCCAGGTCGAGGGCCCAGACGACTTCGGGGCCGGCCGTCTCGGCCAGAAGTCCGTAGACAATCCGGCGCGCCGGCGCCTCCAGGTACCGATTGCAGTGGCGAAGCGATGAAAGGATCCACTCGATCTCATGCGGGGCGGCCTCGATCATCTCTAGGAACTGCCTGCCGCATGGTTTCATCGCTTTGAACGACGCTTCCAGCGCCGTGCCGTCGTGGCGGCCTGCCAGGAATGCCGCGCGGCGGACACGACCACCGACCTCCGGGTGGACGCGGATCGCCGCGGCCACCTCAGGACCGTCGGGAGCCAGATCCAGCAAACGCTCCAGCAGCGCGTCCGAGGCCAGCGGATTGCGGGCCAAAACACGGCGCTGGTTAGCGGTTCCCGCAGGTCCCACGACGTGGTCGACAAGCTCCCGGCACAGCGGCGCGTGCCTGACCATGACATCGGTCATCGCAAGCCCTGGAACTAGCGGCACGGGTAGCGGAGTCACGTCGGCAAGGATTGCTCGCGCCACATGCGGTGGCGCTAGCGCGAGCAGGATGTTGGGCGCCCACAGGGATTCGCCGTGGGCGCGTAGACCGACTGGTGGCGCGACGCCGCCATCGGTTGCGGGCTTGTCGTCCAGCAGTTCCCGGAGCGAGCCGCGCCATGTCACGATCCGAATGATCAGTCGCGCCCATTCTGCGACGTTATCGCCGGCTGCTGCGACGATCGTCGTGGCGACAGCGATGCTCGTAGCGCTTTGATCCTTCTCAGCCACCAAATCGACCGTCACCGCAGCGGGCCGGATCAACCGCAACGCATCCGCCGGGGCGATCGAACCGGACCGGGCACCTCGCCGTGCCATCATCTGTAAGGTCGACAGGCCGAGAGTCGAGTCTGCTTGCCTAGCTATCCTGGCCAGGATCTGACAATACTCATCGATAGTCGGGTCGAGTTCGCGGGCAGGAACACGACGCCTCGCCATAACACATCCCCCGTTTAAGCCGAGCACCGAATCCGTAGCCGGTTCGGACACTCGGTACCGGCGAAGGCCACGTCCATCATAAGCGTGACTCTCATAAGAACGGTTGGCGGAATGGTGATCGCCACGGTTCCGTGCTGGCGGCCTCGACTTCGCAGGAAAGAGAACATGGCACTTGCTGGCGCATCGACTACCAGATGGCGTCCGCCAACCTCGCGGCGCTAGCGTCCGCAGTGACGGAGCGCGCCGCGAGTTACCGGAGCGTTGGCCTGACCATACTCCGGTGACATGCGCCTACGACGGGGACCTCGCGGCCGTGCCAGCGCCGAGGGCTCGATCGAGGCCGGCGCCGCCACCGCCCTCGACTGATCAGCTGCCGAGAAGGTCAGCCTTCCCCGTCGTCGCCATCCCCGCCAACCCCCGGATGCCGCCCCGCCAGCCACACCACCGACCGCGCCCCCACCGTCACCCGCGCCGACGCGGCCTCGCCCGACGCCGGGTCGGCGGCCGCCGCCACCGCGCCGAGGTTGCCGGCGCCGGAACCGCCGTAGATGGCGGCGTCGGTGTTGAGGACTTCACGCCAGGTTCCGGGCCAGGGCATGCTGATCCGGTAGTCCCGAAGCTCTCCTCCGGAGAAGTTGGCGACGCAGACGAGTGCGGAGCCGTCGTCGTAGCTCCCGAACCTGGCGAAGGCCAGGAGGTTCGCGCCGGCGTCCGATGCCAGCCAATACGTCGCGTGCGCGTCGGCGTCGCGCGTCCACAATGCCGGAGTCTCGCGGTAGCGGGTGTTGACGTCGGCCAGCAGCCGGGTGAGACCGCCATCCTCCGAGTCGTCCGTCGGCCAGTCCAGTCCGCGTTCCTCGCTCCACTCGGCCCGCTGCCCGAACTCGCCGCCCATGAACAGCAGCTTCTTACCGGGGAACGCCCACTGGTACGCCAGCAGCCCGCGCAGGCCGCCGACCTGGTCCTCCCGCGTGCCGGGCTGCTTGCTCGCCAGCGACTGCTTGCCGTGCACCACCTCGTCGTGCGACAGCGGCAACAAGTAGTTCTCGCTGAACGCGTACGTCGAGGGCTGTGTCAGATCACTGTGATGATGACTGCGGTGCACAGGTTCGCGCACCACATAGCGCAGCGTGTCGTTCATCCAGCCCATGTTCCACTTCAGATCGAAGCCGAGCCCGCCCTCGCTCGTCGGCCGCGTCACCCCCGGCCACGCCGCCGACTCCTCGGCGATCGTCACCACGCCGGGATGCCGGCTGTGGATCGCCTCGTTGAGGCTCCGTAGCAGCGAGGTGGCTTCCAGGTTCTCCGTGCCGCCGTACATGTTCGGCTCCCACTGCCCCGGCCCCCGCGAGTAGTCCAGGTGCAGCATCGAGGAGACCGCGTCCACGCGGAGCCCGTCGGCGTGGAACTCCTCGATCCAGTACAGCGCCGAGGCGATCAGGAAGTCGCGCACCTCCCACCGCGCGAAGTCGAAGACCAGGCTGCCCCAGTCGGGATGTTCGCCGCGCCGGGGATCAGGGTGCTCATACATGGCGGTGCCGTCGAAGCGCGCCAGGGCCCACTCGTCCCGGGCGAAGTGCGCCGGGACCCAGTCGAACAGCACCCCGATCCCCGCCTGGTGCAGCCGGTCCACCAGGTACCGCAGGTCGTCGGGGTGCCCGAGCCGCGAGGTCGGGGCGAAGAAGCCGGTCGTCTGATAGCCCCAGGACCCGCCGTAGGGGTGCTCCATCACCGGCAGGAACTCCACGTGCGTGAACCCGTGCCGCTGCACGTGGTCCACCAGCTCCGACGCCAGGTCCCAGTAGGTCCGTCCCCGACGCCACGAGGCCAGGTGCACCTCGTAGACCGACATCGGCTGCGAAACGACCAGGCCGCCGGCCGCCTCGCGGCGCACCTTCAGCCAATCAGCATCCTGCCACTCGTACGACGAGGCGAAGATCCGCGAAGCACTGGCCGGCGGCGTCTCGCTGTGGAACGCCACCGGATCGGCCTTGAGCCGCCACACCCCGTCGGCGCCCAGCACTCGGTACTTGTACCGGTCCCACTGCCCGGCGCCCTCGGCGAAGCCGTGCCAGCAGCCGGTCCAGTCGTCGCGGTTCAGCTCCGCGGCCCGGTCCGGGTCCCAGCCGTTGAAGTCGCCGGCCACCTGCACCCGCCGCGCGTTCGGCGCCCACACCGCGAAGCGGGTCCCGCCCGACTCCGGGTGGGCGCCGAACGTGTCCCAGTAGCGACGCTCGCCGCTCAAGCCGCCAACCCCGCCGACGCCAGCAGATTGCCGTCCGGTATCACAATCTGCCGCTCGCGCGAGCGCCACAGCTCCTCCGGCTCGGCCGGCACCGCCGGCGCCCCATCGACGGCCTGCGTGTACGCCGCCGCCGTCTGCTCCCCGACCGTCGGCCAGCCGTAGCGCTGCCGCACCATCGCCTTGGCGGTGGCGACCATTCGGCGCGCACCGGGCCGGTCCTCCAGCAGCGTGGACACCGAGCGCGCCAGCGCGTCCTCGTCGCGCGCCGGGAACGTCACGCCGGTGACGCCGGGCTCGACGATCTCGGCCAGCCCGCCGGTGGCCGCGACCGCCAGCGGGGCGCCGGCCGCGGCGGCTTCCAGGGCCACCATGCCGAACGGCTCGTACAGGCTCGGCACGACCATCGCGTCGGTGGCGGCCATCGTGGCCGACAGGTGCGAGCCGACGAAGCCGCCGAAGCTGACCGCGTGCTGGAGCCCGAGGCGGTGGGTCAGGTCCTCCAGCTCGCCGCGGTTCGGGCCGTCGCCGCAGATGACGGCGCGCAGCCCGGGGTGCGCGCGGCGCAGTTCGGGCAGCGCGTGCAGCAGGTGCTGGACGCCCTTCTCGTGGACCAGGCGGCCGGCGAAGCCGACCAGCGGCCCGCTACCGGCGTATTTCGCGCGGGCCAGACCGACCTGCTTGGGCTCGGCGCGCCAGCGGGGCATGTCCACGCCGTTGGGGATGGCGTCGATCTTGGCGGCCGGCACGTCCAGCAGCACCGAGACCTCGCGCCGCATGTACTGGGAGCAGACCAGCACCCGGGAGGCCTCCTGGGCCAGCCAGCACTCGATGGAGTGGATGCCGCGGTTCAGGTCGCCGGGCAGCCAGCCCTGGTGCCGGCCGGCCTCGGTGGCGTGGATGGTGGCGACCAGCGGGATTCCGAGGTGGTCCTTGACGGTGACGGCGGCGTGGGTGACGAGCCAGTCGTGGGCGTGGACGAGTTCGTAGTCCTGGCCGCGGGCGGCGTGCAGGGCGGTGCGGGTCAGAGTGTGGTTGAAGGCGACGGCCCAGGCCAGCAGGTGGTCGGTGTCCAGGGGGATGACCGGCGGGTCCTGCGGGGCCCGCACCACGCGCACCCCGTCCACGACCTCGTCCAGCGGCGCGCCGGGGGCGTGGCGGGTGGCGACGGTCACGTCGTGCCCGGCCCGGGCCAGGGTGGTGGCCAGGGCGTGCACATGCCGTCCGAGGCCGCCGACCATGACCGGCGGGTACTCCCAGGAAAGCATGAGGAGCTTCCTTTTGCGGAACGCGGTCGTAGCGGTCATCGTCGCCTCCTCGTCAGGGATCACGGATGCCGTCCGCTCAAGGCGTGTTTCGGCGGTGCGACAAGCATCGCCGCAGGACATTGCGCGGACGTTGCGGCCGTGAGGCCATCGTGTTCGCGTTCGGCGCGCATGGGTTTTCCGGAAACAGACCGAAACCATCAGGGTCCACACTGGCCCCATGGAAGACGCCGAGCGGATCCGCCTGAACGCCGCCGACGCCGAGGGGGACGCGCACGTGCCCTGGCGCAGATGGGGCCCGTACCTGGCCGAACGCGCGTGGGGCACGGTCCGCGAGGACTATTCCGAGGGCGGCACGGCCTGGGACTACTTCCCGCACGATCACGCGAGATCCCGCGCGTACCGGTGGAACGAGGACGGGCTCGGCGGTATCTGTGACGACCAGCAGCGGTTCTGTTTCGCGCTCGCCTTCTGGAACGGCGCGGACCCGATCCTGAAGGAGCGGTTGTTCGGCGTCGGCGGCCACGAGGGCAACCACGGCGAGGACGTCAAGGAATACTGGTGGTTCCTGGACTCCACCCCCACGCACTCGTGGATGCGCTGGCGGTACCACTATCCGCAGCGGGAGTTCCCGTACCACGATCTGCTGGACACCACGCGGAGCCGGGGCGGCGCGGATCCCGAGTACGAGCTCGCGGACACCGGGATCTTCGACGAGGACCGGTACTGGGCCATCACCGCCGACTACGCGAAGGCCGGGCCGCACGACCTGTGCATCCGGGTGCGGGTGGAGAACATGGGGCTGGAGCCGGCCACCCTGCACGTGCTGCCGACGCTGTGGTTCCGCAACACCTGGTCGTGGGGGATGCCGGGGCGCGACGCCATGCCGCGGATCACGGCCAGCGGCGCACGGCTGGTCGGCGAGCACGAGCACCTGCGGCCCCTGTCGCTGATCGGCGAGGGCAGCCCGGAGGTGCTGGTGTGCGACAACGAGACCAACAGCGAGCGGTTGTGGGGGTACGGCGGCTACAGCGACTTCCCGAAGGACGGGATCAACGACTACGTCGTCAACGGGGCGCAGACCGTCAACCCCGAGCGCGTGGGGACCAAGGCCGCGCTGCGCTACGTGCTGACCGTCCCGGCGTGGAAGTCGGCGGAGATCCGGCTGCGGCTGCGGATGGCCGGCCCCGACGTCCCGCAGCAGACTCGCGCGATCCTGCTGGGCAGCGGCTTCGAGAAGGTGATGGAGGCGCGCGAGGAGGAGGCCGACGAGTTCTTCGACGCGCTCACTCCGGGCTCCTGCTCCGATGACGAGGCGATGGTGCTGCGGCAGGCCGTCGGCGGGCTGATGTGGTCCAAGCAGTTCTACCACTACAACGTGCCGCGCTGGCTGGACCACGATCCCGGGCACTCGGCGCCGATCGGCGGCGGCGCGCGGCGCAACGCGCACTGGTGGCACATGTCGGCGCGCGACGTCATCGCGATGCCGGACACATGGGAGTACCCGTGGTTCGCGGCGTGGGACCTGGCCTTCCACGCCGTGGCACTGGCCCGGGTGGACCCCGGCTTCGCCAAGCAGCAGCTGCAGCTCCTGCTCCGGGACTGGTATCTGCACCCCAGCGGGCAGATGCCGGCGTACGAGTGGAACTTCGGCGATGTGAACCCGCCGGTCCACGCCTGGGCCGTGCTGCAGGTGTTCGCCGCGGACGGCAGCCGGGACTTCGGCTTCCTCAAGCGTGTCTTCCACCGGCTGCTGCTGAACTTCACGTGGTGGATCAACCGCCTGGACGCCGAGGGCAAGAACGTCTTCGAGGGCGGCTTCCTCGGGCTGGACAACATAGGGCCGTTCGACCGCAGCGCCGGCGTCCCGGCCGGCGGCGCGCTGGAGCAGAGCGACGGCACGGCGTGGATGGCTCTGTTCACGCTCACGATGATGGACATGGCGCTGATCCTGGCGACACAGGACAAGGCGTACGGGGAGATGGTCACCAAGTTCTTCGAGCACTTCGCGCTGATCGTCGAGGCGGCCAACACCCAGGGCCTGTGGAACGAGGAGGACGGCTTCTACTACGACGTGGTGCGCGTCCCGGGGCAGGAGGGCGTGCCGCTGCGCGTCCGCTCGGTGGTGGGCCTGCTGCCGCTGAGCGCCACCGCCACGGTGTCCTCGGCGGCGCTGGCCGCCGTCCCGGAGCTGGAGCAGCGCGTGGCCTGGTACCGGACGAACAAGCCGCACTACGCCGACGTGCTGGCGGGCCGCATGATGCCGGCCAGCGACCTGCGGCTGCTGACGATGGTCCGGCACGACCAGTTCCCCCGGCTGCTGCACCGCATGCTCGACGAGGACGAGTTCCTGTCGCCGCACGGCCTGCGCGCCCTGTCCCGAGCGCACCTCGCGGAGCCGTTCACGGTGCGCCTCGGCGAGGCCGACTACAGCGTCGGCTACGAGCCGGCCGAGTCGCGCTCGACCCTGTTCGGCGGCAACTCCAACTGGCGCGGCCCGATCTGGTTCCCGGTGAACTACATGCTCATCGACGCCCTCGACCGCCACCACCGCTTCTTCGGCGACCAGCTGCGCATGCCGTATCCGACGCCCGCGCACGCGCCGACGCCGACGCCGACGCCAGGAGCACCCGAAGCCCCGCCCCACGAGGCAACCCTCGGCGAAATCGCCGACGACCTGTCCCGCCGCCTGGTCTCCCTGTTCCTCAACGACGCCGACGGCCGCCGCCCGGTCTTCGGCGAGAACGAACTGTTCCAGAAGAACCCGGACTGGCACGACCTCATCCCGTTCCACGAGTACTTCCACGGCGACACCGGCGCCGGCCTCGGCGCCTCGCACCAGACGGGGTGGACGGCGCTGGTGGTCAACCTGATCCTGCGGCGGTCGCGGTGAGGTAGTCGGCAAGGTGGCCGGGTGCGGTCGCGCCGTGGCTTCAAAGGCAATTTTTAGGCGCTGCTGCTTGATGTGTGGGTGCGGTGGGTATGGCGGGTGCTGTTTGTTCGTGGGTTGACAGTCAAAGGCGTTTTTTGACGGCTTCGCCTAAGGTTTGGTGACCTCGCGGGGGGACGCAGTTCGGTGGTGTGCCGCTGGTTGCGCTGGCGGCTGGCGGTTGTTCTTGTGCACGACCGCGCGCGGGTTCGAGTCACTGCGCACACGTCGGGTGGGCGGGTGGCGGCCGCGTGTGGTGGGCACCTGAAGTCAAGAGCAGGCGCCTCCGGCGGGGGCACTCGAGACTCTGAGGGATCCCCAACCCCCCGCCTCGGCGGCGGTCCGAATGTTGGTCGCCGCGTCCCGGATCCCTCGTCGCTGACGTCGCCCTAAAGGGAACCATCCCGGCCTGGCGGTGTCCAGCCGGATCGCACGCTGCTGTGGTCGGGCTGCGTTCGGCCGGACACCGCCAGTCCGGGCTGGTTGTGCAAGCACCGCCGACAGCGACGAGGGATCCGGGACAACCCCACCTGTGGGAAGGATTCCCGCGTCTCGGGCGTGCCATGTCACAGCCCGCAGGCGTGCGCGGCAATGGTGCCGTAACACTCAACGCCCGCACCCGCCCGACCACCATCGCCCGCAGCCCCTCGCGCACGCGCCCCACCGGCAGCGCCCCCACCAGCTCCAGCTCAGCGGACTGATCTTCAGTCCCCTGCCACCGTTGCCAAAACCTTCCCCAGGGGTTGGCAAAACCCCGCCCTTCTGTCGAAGTCTTGACGGAACTGTGCCACGCCCCAAAGGTGTGTCACGTCCACCTCCGACACGAGAGGGTTACATGCAACGCAGGGTGCAGCCGACGAGCGAGGCGGTCCGCGCGGCGAACCGTGCCCGCGTCGTGGACATCCTGCGCCGCTCCGGAAGCGCCACGCGTGCCGAGTTGGTCAGTGGCACCGGCCTGTCGCGCGCCACGGTCTCCAGCCTGATCGGCGAGCTCGCCGACCGTGGCCTGGTCTCGGAACTCCCCCAGCCCGCCGCCGACGCTCCCGGGCGCCCGCCGACCCGCCTCGCGCTCAACCGGGCCGCGGGCCTGGCCATCGCTGTCGACGTCGGTGTGCGGCACGTCGCCGTCGCGGTCGGCGACCTCTCGCGCAGCGTCCTCGCCGAGCGCTGGGTGTCGCTGCCGCAGGGCCATTCCGCCGAGCGCGGGACGCACATCGTCATGCGCAGCATCGAGACCACGCTTGCCGAGGCCGAGGCGGACCGCGACCAGATCGTCGGCGCGGCCATCAGCATCGCCGCCCCGATCGCGCCGGACAGCGGGCGGTTCCTCGTCCCCGGCGTGCTGCCGGGCTGGAACGGCTCGGAGCTGGCCGAGCTGATCGGCCGGACCTGGGGCATCCCGGCCGCCGTCGAGAACGACGCCAACCTCGGCGCGCTCGGCGAGTCGGTCGTCGCCGCGCCACCCGGCGGGGACCCGCACGGGCAGGACCTCCTCTACGTCAAGCTCGCGAGCCGCGTCGGCCTCGGCATCGCCTTCGGCTCCCGCGGCGCCTTCGGCTCCCGCATCCACCGCGGCCACGACGGCTACGCCGGCGAGCTCGGCCACGTCACCGCCGACCCCGACGGCCCGGCCTGCTGGTGCGGACGCCGCGGCTGCCTGGAGCTCTACGCCGGCGCCGAGGGCATGCTCGCGCGCCTGGCCGCGCGCGGTATCCGCATCGACGATGTCAACGAACTGATCCGCCGCGCCGAGGCCGGGGACGCCGACGTCCTGGCCGTGATCGGCGACGGCACCCGCCGCCTGGCCCGCTCGCTCGGCGCCCTCGCGCTGGTCCTGAACCCCTCGGTCATCATCCTCGGCGGCGAGCTGACCGCGCTCGGCCCGCTGCTGCTCGACCCGGTCCACGCCGAGCTCGCCGCCGTCCCGTTCGGCGCGCCGGTCGCCGTGCGCACCTCCACGCTGGGCCCGCGGGCCTCGCTGATGGGCGCCCTGGCGCTCGTCCTGTCCGAGTCCAGCCGCTTCACGGATCAGTCCTCTGCTCCGGTCGCCGCGAACCCCGGGAGGGTGACCGCGCCCGCCGCGGCCCCGTCCCGGTCGTTGAAAAGTCCCTCTCATCCCTCTCCCTCCCGTCCCTCCCTCTAAGCCCCCGGTTTCCCTCCGAAGGAGCTTCCCGATGCTTCTCCGTCCCCCTCGAAGAGCGCGCCGCCGCGCGGCCACCGCAGCCGCCACCGCCACCCTGGTCCTGGCCGGTTCCCTGACCACCGCGCTATCGGTATCAGCCACCCAGGCCTCGGCGGCCACCGCGACAAGCGCCTCGAAGCACGCCGTCACCTCCGGCGACGCCCGCTTCGAAGTCCTCTCCCCCACCCTCATCCGCACCGAGTACGCCGGAAACGGCACCTTCGAGAACGACCCGACGTTCAACGCCGTCGGCCGCGACGGCTTCGCCCCCACGCACTTCACGCAAAGGGTCGTGAACGGCTGGCTCACCATCGACACCGGCCAGGAACAGCTCCGCTACAAGGTCGGCAGCGGCCCCTTCGGCGCGGACAACCTGAGCATCACCGAGCGCGCCGGCAAGCAGCCCGTCGCCTCCGCCCCCTGGGCCCCGAAGCCGGTGCCCTCCTGCCGGTTCGGGGTCCTGTGCGAGGCCGAAGGCCTGGACCTCAACGGCGTCTCGGTCGCCAGCGACCACAGCGGCTACACCGGAACCGGCTTCGCCGCCGGCTTCCAGAACACCGGCAACTCGCTGTCGTTCCAGATCACCGCAGCCACTGCCGGCACCTACGAACTCGCCGCCCGCTACGCCAACAGCACCGGCGGCGACGGCCAGAACACCACCCGCACCCTGAGCGTGACCGCCGGAGGCGCCGCCGCCGCGAAGCTCACGCTGCCGACCACAGCCGACTGGAACACCTGGGCCGTCGCCACGGTCCCGGTGACCCTGAACGCCGGAGCCAACACCGTCACCATCGCGCGCACGGCGTCCGACTCGGGCAACGTCAACATCGACAGCCTCGCCGTCGTGACCACAGGCTCGGCCTACCCCGGCCCGGGCGCCCCGCAGAGCCAGCCCTGCGCCTTCGGCACGATCTGCGAGGCCGAGTCCGGCGCCCTCCTCGGCGGCGCCTCCCTCCAGGACGACCACAACGACTACTCCGGCGCGGGCTTCGTCGGCGGCCTCAGCACGACCACGGCGGCCGACGCCGTCGCCGTGACCGGCGTGCCGCGCGCGGGCGGCTACCAACTCCAGCTGCGCTACGCGAACTGGCAGACCGACTTCAGCCAGACCGGAGCCGCCGCCCCGCGCACGATCTCCGCCGCCGTCGGCTCCGGCGCCGCGGTCACCACCACGCTCGCGCCGACCAGCAGCTGGGACAGCTGGCGCACGATCTCGATCCCGGTCACGCTCGCCGCCGGGGACAACACGGTGACGCTCGGCTGCCCCACCGCGGACGCCTGCCACGTCAACCTCGACACCGTCGCGGTCGTCAAGAACGGCACGCCGCTGCTGGCCCCGCACGCCCCGCTCGGCGGCTACCGCCGCGGCCTGGACGGCCAGAACGGCGAGGTCCTGAGCACGCCCGGCCTGCTCTACCAGGACGGCTGGTCGCTGCTGAACGACACCGCCTCGGCGGTCTTCAACTCCGCGACGCACCAGGTGACGCCGCGTCCGTCCGCCGGCGGCCAGCCGTATCAGGACGGATACGTCTTCGGCTACGGCCAGGACTACCAGCAGGGACTCAAGGACCTCGCGACCCTGACCGGCCCGTCGGAACTGCTCCCGCGCTGGGCCTACGGCGTCTGGTACTCCGAGTACTACAACCACACCGCCGCCGACTACGAGAACACCATCCTGCCGACCTTCCGGTCGCAGAACACGCCGCTGGACGTCCTGGTCACCGACACCGACTTCAAGGCCGTCAGCACCTGGGACGGCTGGGAGATGGACCCGTCCAAGTTCCCCGACCCGAGTGCCTACTTCGCGTGGGCGCACGCGCAGGGACTGCACACCACGCTCAACATCCACCCGAGCGTCCAGCAGAGCGACCCGCAGTACCCCGCGGCGCTCGCGGCGGCCGGCGGCACGCTGCCGTCGTGCGGCTCCGGGCAGTACTGCTTCGACTGGGGCACCCCGGCGCAGCTGTCGGCGTACTTCGGGCTGCACCAGCAGATCCAGAACCAGGGCAACGACTTCTGGTGGCTGGACTGGTGCTGTGACAGCTCCAACTCGTCGCTGGCCGGAGTCACTCCGGACTCGTGGATCAACCAGAACTACGCCTGGGACACCGACTCCACGGTCGGCCGGGGCTTCGCGTTCTCCCGGGCCTACTCCTCCCTCGACGCCGGCGGCTACAGCGGTTCGGTCGGACTGGCCACCGGGCCGTGGGCCGACAAGCGCACCACGGTGCACTTCACCGGCGACACCACCTCGACCTGGGCCACCCTGGCCATGGAGGTCGGGTACACGCCCGGGGAGTCGGCCGCGACCGGCCTGTCCGCGGTGAGCCACGACATCGGCGGCTTCAACAACGCCGGCGACCAGACCGCCGGTGCCGAGCCGGGCAGCACCAAGCTGCCGGACGACCTGTACGCACGCTGGGTGCAGCTGGGCGCCTTCCAGCCCGTCGACCGGCTGCACGGCAACCACAGCGACCGGCTCCCGTGGCAGTACGGGACGGCGGCCAAGGACTCCGCGGAGAAGTTCCTCAACCTGCGCGAGAACCTGGTTCCGTACACCTACACGCTGGCCCACCAGGCCGCCACCACCGGCGTGCCGGTGACCCGGCCGACCTACCTGCAGTACCCGGACCAGCAGGACGCGTACGCCTTCGACGGCAGCGAGTACTTCTACGGTCCGGACGTGCTGGTGGCGCCGGTGACAACGTCGGGCGACTCGGCGACGACGCAGGTGTGGTTCCCGGCCGGCAGCTCCTGGACGGACTACTTCACCGGCAAGACGTACCAGGGCGGCACCGTGCAGAGCGTCGCGACCACCCTGGACACCATGCCGGTGTTCATCAAGTCCGGCGGGATCATGGCGACCCGCTCCGGCGACGTCACCAACGACGACCAGAACCCGCTCACCGCCGCCACCGTGACGGTCGCCGAGGGCGCGCCGGGCTCGTTCTCGCTGTACGAGGACAACGGCACGACCACGAACACCGCGCAGAGCGCGACGACCGCGATCAGCTACGCCGACCACAAGGTGACGATCGCCCCCGCGAAGGGCACGTTCCCCGGCCAGGTACGGCAGCGGTCGTGGACGGTCACGTTCCAGAACGCGGCCCACGCGCCGGCCTCGGTGTCGATCAACGGCGCCAAGGTCGCGGCCGCCGCGTGGACGTGGGACAGCACCTCGAACACCCTCACCGTCCGCGCCCCGGCGCAGTCGGTGAACCAGCGGCTGGTGGTCAGCTACAAGTAGCCGCCCCGCGCTGACCCGTCGGCCCCGCCCGGATGACCTTCCGGAGCGGGGCCGACATATTCTTCGGAGGTGTCAGACGCGAATATGTGGAGCCCCAACAACGGGCCCAGCTCCGAGGCCGCCGTCGTCGAGGCCTTCTCGGCGTGGCTCGTCGAGCAGGGCTGGGAGTGCAAGGATCTCCCGCCGCACGGCAACTACCCGGACATCGACGCCCGGCACCCCGACGGCCGCCGGCTCATCGTCGAGGCGAAGGGCTTCACCCGCGATTCGGGAACCGACCTCGACACCGGCTACGGACAGATCCTGCGGCGGATGGACGGGGCACCGGACACCGCGTATGCGCTGGTGGTGGCCAAGTCGATCGTCCGGTTCGCGCAGCGGGTCCCGGCTGAGGTGCGGAGCAGGCTGGGGATCGCGCTGTACACAGTGGATTCCAGCGGCAAGGTCGAGCTTGTGGACGGGGCACGGCTCTGACCTTCGCTTCCCGCTTCCCGCTTCCCGCTTCGCCGACCGAGCCAAGCCGGGGCGCGGCTCGGCTCGGTCGGCGCGGTTCTCACGACCTCTGCAAGCTGATCGAATAGGGCATCGTCTTCGCACCGTCGGACCACACCAGGATCTGCTCCGCGGCCCCGGGCGAAACCGGATGCGCGTACCCGAAGCACAGCTGCCCCGGAGACAGCACACTCGGCTGCGGACCATCGTCGGCATATCCGTAAGTCGGGCCGCCGGCGCAGGCCGTCGTGCTGTCGACCTGCACCGCCGTGACATCAGAGCCCGGGGTGAACCGGTAGACGTCGACCCGGCCCGGCACATCGAGGTCGGCGGACAACGCCGGTGCGCCGACCTCGATCGGGATGGTGCGAGGCTTGATAGTCACGTAGCGGAAGGAGTACTTCCCCGTGCCGTTCGGTATCGAGACGCGCAGCTTGGCCTGGCCGTTGGCGGCGACCGCGAACTGGAACGGACCGGGCAGCATCGGAGTCGCCGACGGGGTGTCCGGCACGACGGCGCTCATGCCCTCGCTGACGTCGACCAGCTCGAACTGCTCGTTCGCGGCCAGGTTCAGGCCGTAGTCGACGGTGCCGCCGGCCTGGTCGATGCTGCCGGTGACGACGTCGCCGTCCTGGAGGATGGCGCCGGGCTTGGGGCCCTTGTCGGGGGTGGGACCGCCGACCGGGCCGGTCGGCGTGGATCCGCCAGTTCCGGCGGTACCCAGCCTGGCCTGATCCTGCGCGTAGGCGGTCGCGAACGCCGGGTCGCCAGTGCGCGCGACGTCCAGGACGCAGGCGTCGAGCAGCGTCGGATCGGTGACGTGCGCGGCCTTGCACATCGCGGTCGCCTGGTCCCGGACCGACTGCGGCAGGCTCGCCACGGTCGCCGGCTTGTCGGGGAACGCGCGGTCGGTGAACGTCGCGGTGGACTGGCCGGGTCCGTATTCGAGCAGCGACTCGTTCTGGCTCACGCGCCAGCTGTCGCCGAAGACGTGGTAGAGGTCGTCGTAGCCGGGCTGGTCCGGGATCGTCTTGCCGTCCCGGCTGACCAGGTCCCCGGCCGCCTTCCCGTCGAAATCGCCGAGCAGCCCGGTGAAGGTGCCCTTGCGCGCGGCCGCGGGCGTGACGTTGACCATCAGCCCTTCGGAGCCGACCGGGTCGACGGCGACCCGCGAGCCGTCGGGCCACAGCACGTCGTAGCCGTCGCCGCCGTAGTCGTAGACGCCGCTGCGGCGGGTGAGCGTGCCGCCGCCGGGCAGCTTGACGGAGCCCTTCTGCAGGGTCACGACGGTGCCGCCGCGGTGGACCTGGATGTCACCGCCGACGTCGGAAAAGCCGACGACGTCGGAGCCGGCGCGCACCGCGGCCGCAGTGACGACCGAGATCGTGCGGTCGGCCGGGTCCAGCGGGGCCTGGCGCACCTGGACCTCGAAGTCGTCACGGCTCTTGGCCAGCTCGAACTCGCCGACGGCTTGGAAGTCGTAGTAGAGGTGGTCCATGGTGCCGACGTGCGGGTCGCCGGTGACCCAGGCGAGGAACTTGTCGAACAGGCTGGGGAGCGGGTCGATCGGGGTCGGGCTGCACTGACCCATGGCCGCGGCGACCTGGTCGGCGGGAGACTCGTTCTTGGCGCTGTCCGGGACCGGCGGGACCGGCTGCCCGACCATGCCCGGATTCGGGTCCAGCGGCCCGGCGAGGCCGTCGTCCCGGGCATCGTGGCGAGTCCGGAGGCCGAGGTGCTCGGAGAGCCGGTACTGGTTCTCCCATTCGATCGTCCGCACTTCGTCCATGTTGTTGAACGAGTTCTTCTCAGTCGCGTGCGGAAAGCCGCCCAGGTAGCACGTGGTGCTCAGATTGGCGCTACCATCCGCGAACCCCTCCGAGTGGATCATTTCGTGGAGCAGCCTGGTACAAGGCATGTTCGGGGCGCCGGAATCGTTCTTGAAGAGATTGTTGGTGACCGGGTCCCAGTGGATGACGACGTTGTACGGCGGCTTGTCGTCGGTCATCGTTCCGGGCGCCCAGTCCGTGTTGTCGCCCCATTCAGGCGCTGGAACGATCTTGAGCTGTCCCGAGGCGCGCATCTTCTTGATCTTGTCCATGAGGCCGGGCTCGACGCCGGGGCCCGTAAAGCTGGTCATGCAGGCGTCGGCCATGGCGTCGATGCCGCCGTCGGCGTGCGCCGGCAGCGGCCGCGCCGCCTGCACGCCGGTGGCGGTGGCGGTGGCGGTGAACAGGATCAGCAGCGCGAAGGCCGCGGCGGCCGGAGCTCCACGGCGCTCGCGCCGACGGCGACGGCTGCGACGCAGCGCCAGGATGACCAGGATCAGCAGCACCAGCACGGCCAGGGCGATGAGGAGCAGCCACCACGGGAAGCCTTTGTGCGCGGCGCCGATGGTGAAGGCTACCGTGGCCACGTTCGTGGCACCGGCGCAGATCCGCTGCGTGCTGTCGGGTATGTCAGGAGTCTTGTAGCGGGCGGACACCACGTAGCGGCCGGCGGCGTTCAGGCTCCACACCGAGGACAGGCCGACGCCGGTGCGCAGCATGCTCATGGTCTGCAACGGCTGGGTCGCGGCGCCGGGTCCGGTGGCGGCGTGCACGGCGACGTCCACGGAGGCTCCGGGCTGGACCGTGACGAGGCCGCCGGCCAGGATCGCGCCGTAGTCGACGTTGTACTCCTCCTGCGAGACGCCCCACTGCTGCGAGGCGCCGTCGCGCGTCACCGAGGCGATCAGGGCTTCGCCGTCGGCGATGGTGCCGACCGAGCACGCCGCCGGGCCGTGGTTCGTGACGTGGAAGGTGAGCGTGACCTGCTCGCCGGGCCGGTACGTGCCCTGACTCGACGTAATGTCGAGCCCCAGCCCGGTCTGCGGCTGCTGCTGGTCCGCGTGCGCCACGCCGGGCGCGAGCATCAACGCCACTGCCGCGAGCACGGCCAAGCCGGCCCGCACGATTCTGACCACTACGGCCCCCGATTAGAACAGATGAACGACGACGGACTGCCTGCCAGATGCCAGGAGGCTGCGATCCGCCGACCGCTGCCCCCGGCGGCAGCAGCGCAACGCTATGCAGGATCGGTACGGCGCGAACCCGTGGAACTACGCGTTTCGCGGCCGGGCCCCTCCGTAACGCCGCAACGCAACGAACTCCGCCGGCGATCGTTGATCAGGGCATGGACAAAGCCACTCCTCGACGCCGCCTGCTCGCCCTGGCCACGACCTGCGCTCTGGCACTCCTGCCGGCCACCGCCGCGAATGCCACCACGGCACACGCCGCCCCGGCGCACCACCCCTGCCCGACCGACGAGATCTTCGCCACGAACAACACGGCGACCATCACCGACCCGACCGACCCCCGCCTCCAGACCCGCCTGCGCCGCTTCGAGCACGAAGTCCGCGCCACCATCCGCGCCAACGGCGCGCGCCCAGGCGCCTCAACGCTGCTGAACGGCGTGTTCTGGTCCAGCGACCTGAACCAGACGACCTACGAACGCTCCCGCGAGTTCGACGTCACCGGGGTCGGCCCCGCGGGCCTGCACCACATCGCCGCCCTCATCGCCAAGCAGTACCACCAGGAGTCGGTCCTGACCTTCCGCTGCCTGCCCACCACCGCCCCGGACACCGACGCGGTCGAGATCCAGGCCCCCGGCGTCACCGTCACCCACCTGCACGACGCCCTCCTGGCCGACCCCGAAGCCCGCGCCACCCTCGAAGGCGGCTCGGTGACCCTCGACGGCCACCTCATCCTCATCGCCCCACTCGCGAACCTCCCCCTGGCCCAGAAGTTCGCAAAAAGCCTCGGCGTCGACTGGAACACGGCCGAGGTGCGGTACGGAGCGGACGAGTTCGTGAGCTGATTCGGCGATCAGCGCCAGATGGCGGCGGCGATGCCGTCGCTGAAGGACTCGGGCGGGTCGGGGAGGGATCGTGCGAGCCCGTCCCGAACGCGGGTCGCGGTCCAGGCCGCGACCGCCGCGTCCAGGACGTCGTCGACTCCGGCGCGGGCCCCGACCGGCCCCAGGCCGGAGGGCAGCACGACGCCCGCTGCAGCCAGCAGGTTCCGCCGCAGCTCCGCACCGGCCCACGTCGACTTGGCATACGCCAACGGTTCTCGCGCCAGTTCGGCGAAGCTGACCTCGGGATGCACCTCGACGACCCGGCACGCGGCGGTCGGCAGCCAGGCGTCCACTTCGCGGATCTTCATCCGCAGCGCGAACGCCTGTTTCGTCAGGCCCACGCCGGCCAGGTCCCGGTGGGCCTGCGCGGACAACTCGTACGCGTCGAGGTCGACGGCGGCGCGCACCGGTGTCGAGAACACCGATGACGACCTCGGACCCACGAACCGCCGAGCCAGCGCGTCAGCCTGCCGCGCTCCGGAGTCCGGAAGCCCGATCGGCATGTCGACGGCGATCACCGCGATCTCGCCGAGCTTCCGGGCGTCGGCTTCCAGCTCGCTGATGGTCGGCGCGAACAATCCCGCCACACGATCGCCGACCAACGCGATGCCGACCCACCCCTGCGAACATCCGTCCACGCCCAGCACCGGATCGCCCATGCCGACAGCATGCCGCACCCGGCCACGAGCCGAGGCCGGGTGCGGCATGCTGTCGGCAAAACCCCTACTGCCCCACCGCCGACGGCCCGCCCCACCACCTCAAGACCGATGGTCCGCCAACCGCGACCCCGGCGTCGCGTCGGCGGCGATGACCGTCCATCCCTTCGCCGACGGGCCGTCGAGCCGCAGGTCGAAGGCGAACGTGACCGGCCGCCGCTTGTGCGCGTCGCCGAGGAGCACTTCCTCCGTGCGGCGGTCCACCTCGTAGTAGAAGCCCTCCGCCGCGACGATGACGCGGACGATGATCGGCTCGCGGGAGAGCAGCGAGCGGACCTCGACCGAGGAGACCGTGGCGTTGCGCATGACCGTGCGGTTGGGGGTGCGGACCGCCGTGAAGTCGAGGCTGCCGTCGTTCATGGCCCACTCTTCGAGGAACTGCTCGACCGCGACCTCCAGGACCGCCTTGTCGAAGCGGCCGTCCAGCACGCTCAGGTCGCCCGCGGCGGCGTCGGCGTCGGTGCTCCAGGAGATGTTGGTCAGCGCCAGGATGTCGCCGGCGCCCTGGACCGAGACGTTCTCGGCCACTTCCAGCACCGCGTCGCGCGCGACCGCCTTCTGGTCCCAGGCGTCCGTCTCGATCGCGTCGGTCAGGTGGTGCGCGCCCTCGGCCGCCTGCTCCACCGAGGACACGATCCACTCGCCGGCGTCGTTCTTGCGCAGCGTCCAGTACTCGACGGGGCGCGTCGAGCCGTCCTTGCGCACCGCGCGCGTGCCGTCCACGCGGCGCACGCTGTCGTCGATCGTCGCGGTGATGCGGAACGTCACGGTGTCGCTGGTCTCCCCGGCCCGGTTCGCGACGTTGACCAGCTCGACCGTCGGGCCGGAGATCACCCGCACGACGTTCACCTCGCCGCGCGACTCGTAGTCGCTCAGCTCCTCGTTCCACTTCACGTACAGCACCGGCGACAGGATCTGCTTCAGCACCATGCGATCGCGATCGGTCCACGCGCGCTGGGCGGTCGTGTACAGCCAGGCGGCGCGCGCCTTCAGCGCGTCGGGGGCGAACGTCGGGTCGGTGTCGGCGATGGCCGCGACCCGCGCCTCGATCTGCGTGGCCCGCTGCCGCGCCGTGTCGTCCGTGCGGTGGGCCGTACGGTCCGACCCGGTGTTCAGGCCGCTCTTGCCCCCGCGCCCCTTCCGGAGCCGGGAGACGATCACCAGGATCAGGATGATCAGAATGATGACCGCGAACCCGCCGAGGGACCCGCCGCCGACCCCGATGAACCCCACCCCGTGGATGCCGCCGCCGGTGTGGCCGCCGCCCCCGCCACCGCCGCCGCCGAACCCGTGGCCGCCGCCCCCGCCGCGGGCCTGCGCCACCGCCGGGCTGGTCAGCGCAGCGAACGCTGCGATCGCGAGTATCCGCCGCCCGATACGCACCTGGATCCCCCTTTGAGAATCAGAAACACCTCACACCCAAGGTACGGCAATAATGCCTGGTGCCGACGCCGCGCGGGCCCGTGAGCCGCCGGTCTCCACCCCTCTCCACCCGGAGCTCCACCCGCGCACCGAGGACGACGGTTCCCAGGCCCGCCTACCGTCGCGGCATGACACGAATCTCCCGCAGTACGGCCGTGACCTGCGCCGCGCTGCTGTCGACAGCCCTCGCGCTGGCCACCGCGACGCCGCCCGCGATCGCGGCGGCCGCCACCACCAGCCCGGTCATCGCCCCAGCCAGCGCGTCCGCCGAAGCCAACGCCGGCACCGACGCCGACACCGTCGCGCCGGCCGCACTCACCTGGGGCGCCTGCCCCACCCCGACCCCCAACGCCAACGGCGTCCCCTTCCCCCGCGACCCCCGCGAGCAGTGCACGAGCCTGCAAGTCCCCCGCGACTACCGGCACCCGGCACAAGGCACCATCACCCTGGAGATCTCCCGGATCCGCACCGCCGACCCCGCGCACCGCCGCGGCGACTTGTTCGTCGTCCCGGGCGGCCCCGGCGGCTCGGGCCTGGACTACCCGGGCCAGATGGCCACGGAGCTCCCGTCCGCCGTCCTGGGCGCCTACGACCTGATCGGCTTCGACGAGCGCGGCGTCGGCCACAGCACGCCGGTGAGCTGCGACCTGCCCGCCGCCGACCGCGCCGCCGAGCTCAACTACCCGTTCCCGGCCCCGGACGGCTCGATCACCGCCAACCTCGCCTTCGCGCACACCGTCGCCGACGACTGCGCGGCGGCCGGCGGCCCCTACCTGGCGGACATCAGCACCGCGAACTCCGCACGCGACCTGGACCGCATCCGCGCCGCACTCGGCGACCGCAAGATCTCCTACCTCGGGAACTCCTACGGCACGTACCTCGGCCAGGTCTACGCGAGCCTGTTCCCCACCCACGCCGACCACGTGGTCCTGGACAGCGTCGTCGCCCCCGGCGGCATCCGCGAGGGCATCAGCCTGTTCAGCCAGGGCGCGGCCCAGACCTTCCCGGCGCTGGCCGCCTACCTCGCAGCCCGCGACGCCACCCTGCACCTCGGCGCGACGCCCGACGCCGTCCGCGCCACCTACTTCCGCCTGACGGCCGAGCTCGACAAGTCCCCGCTGACGCTCTCCGACGGCCTGGTCCTCGACGGCAACGCACTACGCGCCCTCACGTACTCGTCGCTGACCAATCCGAGCTTCTACCCGCTGGCGGCCCACGCCTGGCAGGTCGCCGCGACCCGGCCGACCGCCGTCCCGGGCAGCCGGTCCAGCCGACCCAGCCAATCCAGCCAGGCCGACCAGGCCGACCTGTCCAGCCTGTCCAGCGAATCCGGCCAATCCAGCCAGTCCGGCCCCGGCCTGCCGTTGGTGATCCCGGACAACTTCATCGCCGCCCAGGACGCGGTGATCTGCGGCGACTCCGTCTGGCCCAGCGACCCGTCCTACTACGCGGCCCGCACAGCCACCGACCGCAAGCGCTACCCACTCACCAACGGCATGTCGGGCAACGTCTGGCCGTGCGCGTTCTGGCACTACCGCCCGACCGCGCCGCCGGTCCGGCCCAACCCGGACGGCCCGCGCGACGTACTGATGCTGCAGAACCTGAACGACCCCGACACCGCGTACGCCGGCGCGCGCCAGACCCTGCACGCCTTCGGGCACCGGGCCGCCATGGTCACGATCGACGCGTCCGGGCACGGCGTGGACTTCAGCGACCCGCGCGTCACCGGACCGCTCACCGCGTTCCTGCTCACGGACCGCCTGCCCGGCTGACTCGGCCCTATCGACGCAGTCTTACTACAGTCCTGCTTGCTGCAGTCCTGTCGGCCGCGCGCGCCTCCCGTTGCGCGCGACCGACAGGTCTTCTGCTTCTTCCCAGCCCGGCCGATTCCCCGGCCCGGCGCTTCTACGCCGCTTCAGCCCGCCATCATGGCCTGGAACTCGGCCAGGCTGAGCGTCCCGTCGTTGTCGGTGTCACCGGTGCTGATCCGCTCGGCGGCGTCCTCGACGGTGACGTCCTCACCGAGCTCGGCGAGCGCGTTCTTCAGCTCCTCGGCCGTGATCATGCCGTCGCCGTCCAGATCGAACAACTGGAACACCTTCTCCACGTCCTCCGGCGCTTTCCGATGCTGTCCCACAGGCCTGCCTCCCATGATCGTTCCCAGGTCGATGTCCGGACACGATATCGCGTGACCTCAACTACAACGCATCACGCAGCGCCCGGGCACGGGGATCTGTGAACTCCTCCAGCAACGTCACCGCCTCTTCACGCGCACTTCGCGCCTGCTCCACCTGTCCGGTCCGTTCCAACGCGGCGGCGAGGTGCCGCAGGACCACCGCTCGCTCGAAACCGTTGAGCAGGTGAGGCGAGCCGGCGGTGATCGCCGTCCGATGGAAGTCGATGGCTTCTTCGGGACGCCCCAGCGCCAGCAGGGCCTCGCCCACGGCGTCGATGGCGAACACTTCGCGCAAACGGTCCCCGAGGTCCCGCGCCAAGGCCGCCGATCGTGAGTTGTCTTCCAGCGCCTGTTCGTAGCGGCCGGCCGCGAGTTCCTGATCGGCGTGTTCACGCAGGATGGCATAGGTCAGCGTCTGGAAGACGATCCCGGACTTCATGATCGCGTTCGCGGCGGCCAGATGTGCTCCGGCCTGGACGAGGTCGCCCGCCTCGCGGCTGGTCCGCGCCAGCGCGAGATACGGATCGATGTGCGTGTAAGCGTCGGCATCGGCCGCGCGGTAGTGCTCCAGCGCCTTCTCGGCATGCTCCATCGCCTGCTGAGGCAGTCCCATCCCGTCATAGACGGTGGCGAGGTTGTCGTGGGCCACCCCGTACCAAGCGAGGTCGCCGTGTTGCTCGGCCAGGGCGAGGGTCTTCTCGAACATGGCGATGGCCGGTTCCAGATCACGGCGGCGCAAGTGGCACAGGCCCAGGGCGTTCGCCGTGCGCAGGACGCCGCTCCAGTCCCCGACCGACGTATACAGCGCAAGCGCCTCGCCGTAGCTCGCTTCGGCCCGCTCCAGATCCCGCGCGGCCCGGTACGCCGCGCCGAGGCTGTGCAGGAGCGCGGCCTGCCCGGTCTCGTCGCCGTCGGCGCGGGCGGCTTCCAGCCCCTGACGCGCCGTCTGCGTCCAGTCGTTCAGCACGCCGTACGCGTCGTGCAAAGGAAAGAGGACGGCCGGCAGCTGCCAGGCGAGCGTGTGGAGCCCCGCGTCGGCGGCGCTTCGTACGGCGGTGGCCAGGTTGGCCCGCTCGGAGGCGTACCAGCTCATGGCCTCCGCCGGGGATTCGAAGGCGGGTATCCGGAGATGCGGATCCGGCGGCTCCAAGACGACCGACGGGACCAAGGACTGCGTCGCGGCGACGGCCGCGTACGCGGTGTGCAGGTACCACTCGATCGCACGCTTCAACGCCGCGGCCCGGTCCTCCGGGCTCTCGTCGCTGGCAACCTGGCTCAAGGCGTAAGCACGCAGCAAGTCATGGAACTGATAGCGGTCGGGGCCGGTCTGCTCCAGCAGGTGCGCACCCACCAGCAAGTCGACGAGCCCTCGGGCCTGGCGCTCGTCATCACCGACGAGCGCCGCCGCCACTCCGGACCCGAACTCCGGACCGGGATGCAGGCCCAGGCGTCGAAACGCCTTGGCCGCCGGCGCCGGCAGCGCGCGGTAGGACCAGGCGAACACCGATCGCACCGCGTCGGCGTCAACGTTGTCCTCCACCGACAGCGCGCTCCACAGCGACGACTCGCTGCGCAGGTCCGCGATCAGATCGCGCAGCGGCATCATGGGCCTGACAGCGGCACGCTCGGCGACGATGCGCAGCGCCAGCGGGAGGCGCGCGCACAGGTCGACCAGCTCGGCCACCTGCTCCGGCGGGTCAAGCTCGCGGTAGGTGGTCGTGGTGGCTTCGAACAGGGCGACCGCCTCGTCCCGGTCCAGGAGGCCCAGGGTCATGCGGTGGGCGCCTTCGCGGGCGGTCAGGCCGGAGAGCCTGCCTCGCGTCGTGACCAGGACCAGGCACTCCGCGCCGCCGGGCAGCAGCGGACGGACCTGGCCGGCCGTGACGGCGTTGTCCAGGACGATCAGGATGCGCCGGTCGGCCAGCAGCGTGCGGTAGAGCTCGGCGCGCTCTTCCAGGTCGGCCGGGATCGACGCGGGCGGAACGCCCAGCGCGTGCAGGAACCGCTCCAGCGCCGCGGCCGGCGCCAGCGGCGCTCCCGGGTCGTAGCCGCGCAGGTTCACGAACAGCTGGCCGTCGGGGAACTCCTCGCGGACGTGGTGCGCGAAGCCGACCGCCAGCGACGTCTTCCCGACCCCGGCGGTACCGGCGATGAGGAGCATGCCCTTCGCCCCGGACTCGGCCAGCGCCCAGCCCCGCAGGAGCCCGAACTCCCGCTCGCGACCCACGAACACTGATACCGCCGCGGGCAGTTGGCGCGGCCGCGGCACGGCGCTGCCGGCCTGATGCGCCGGATCATGCGCGGGATGGATGTGGATGCCGCCGGTGATGTCGCGCGCCTGCACCACGTCCCGGGCCGTGCCCGAAAGCCAGGAGGACACCCCGTCGGCACCCGGATTGCTCGGTCCTCCGTGCGCCACGGATCCCCCCTCCTGCGCCCGTCGAGCTGCGACGGGCCCCTCTTGCAGGATAATCAGGGTTCTACGATTAGCCAGAGCCGATCTCGGCCGGACGCGGCCCGTCGGGATATCCCCGATGACGGACCGCGCCGACTCACGACCAGTCGTCCTGCCTAGCAGGGCATCTCGAACTCGTGATTGAACACCCCGAGCTCGAACGCCTCCCACTCAGCCCGGTCGAACACCAACTCCGGCCCACCGGACACCCGGCTGTTCCGGACTCGCGCCTCGGCCGCGCCATCCTCCCCGACGACGAACTGCACCTCGACGCAGTTGGCCGTGCTGTTGCTGAAGCTGGACTTGATCCAACCCTGACACTGTGGGCTCATGGCCCGCTCCTCCCGTGAGTACCCCTGCGGTGATGGATTTCCACGCGAGGTTGCAGTTCGGCTTGCCGAACCCTTGACGTGTCGCTTGCGGGGTTGTGTCTCATCTGAGAGGGAGCAGCGGAACCCGATCGGTGGCGCGGGCGCCTACTCCCCCTCGCGGCTCCAGATGCCCTCGATCGCCGGCGCGTACAGGTCGTTCTTCGTCAGGCTCGGCAGCCCGAGCGCCGCCTCGATCGTGCGCAGCACGCTGTAGTGCGTGTAACGCTCGCCAGTCGTGGAGCCGGGCTTCACGCCCTGCGAGCCCAGCACCAGAGTGGGGATGTTCTGCAGCTGCTGCTGGCCGTCGGCGGCGTCCTCGTCGAAGGTGATGACCAGCAGCGAGCGCTGGGTCTTCCACGCCGGGGAGTCGAAGATGGCCGGGAGGGTCCTGCCGAGCCAGTCGTCGCCGGCCTTGACGCCGCAGCCCTCCATGTCGTCGCAGTCGTCGGCGCTGAGCCAGGAGAAGGTCGGGGTGGTGGCCGTGGACTTCAGGTCGGTGGCCATCTGCGTCAGCGGCAGCAGGTGCGCCGCGCAGTTGACCGGGTTGTTCTTGACGTCGTTGAAGAAGTAGAACGGCAGGTCGTCGATGCCGTACGCGCCGTGCGACGTGGTGTCGCAGGGCTGCGCCGCGTTCTCCATGTAGCCGCGCCAGCTGCCGCCGTCGTTGTCGACGAGGTCGCCGATGTGCTGGGCGTTGACGGTGCTGCTGAACGGCGTGTTGTCGGTGACGCCGAACAGGCTGCCGCCGGCCAGCGCGACGTAGTTCGGGTCCGAGGGGTGCGTCTCGGCGACCGCGCCGGTGAGGTTCGCGCCCTTGGGGATCAGGCTGTTGATGTACGGGGCCTGCGCCGTGTTGCCGACGATCCCCTTGTAGTCCTGGTTCTCCAGCATCACCACGAACACGTGGTCGTAGCCAGGGACGTTCGCCACCGGCGGCTTGGGCGCGGCCGGGGCCGCGATCGGCGCCGAGATGCGCAGCGAGAGGTCGTCGGCGAAGCCGAGGCCGTGGCCGGTGCGGTCGGTGGGGCGGTTGCCGGTGACGGTCAGCACGGTCCGGATCGAGCGCGTCCCGGCCGGGATCCTGCCGAGCGACTGCTCGGGGATCAGGCCGGTGGCGTTGTTCCGCATGGCCGGGGTGACCGGCGCGAGCGCGGCGCTGCCGAGGGTGCGGCCGTGCGCGTCGAGGAAGGTGCTCACCACGCCGGCGGTGTCCGCGACGCTGCCGGAGCCGCCGAGCCACGCGGTCAGGTTGTAGGTGACCTTGCCGGTGTCGATCTGCCGGGCCGCGGCCTTCACGTCGGCGTACTGCGTGCCGGTGCTGACGCCGCCGCCACCGCCGGCGAAGAAGTTCTGGCCGCGATCGACCGGGCCGGGCGAGGTCAGGGTCGGGTAGCCGGAGACGCTCTCGCCGCCGGTGGCGCCGTAGGCGACGGAGTTCAGCAGGCCCTGGACCTTCCAGCCCGGAACCGTGTTGGTGTCGACGCCGTCCAGCGTGCCCTCGCCCTGCTCGGCACCGCTGTTGAGGATGAGGTTCGGCCCGGTGCCGGTGTCCGGCTGCGGCGGCACCACGACCGGCGGCGCGGCCGGGGTCACGACCAGGGTGAGCGGCCCGGCCAGCACGGTGTAGCCGTCGTTGGCGAACAGGTAGACCTTCCAGTCCCCGGCGGCCAGAGCGTGGGTGTCGAAGGTAGCCGTGCCCGCGGCGGTGGTGACGTACTGCCAGCTCGTCGAGCTCTGCGTCCCGGGCGTGTCGGTCGGCTTGTAGATCCCGATCCAGTTCTTCGCGCTCACACTCGCCGCCGGCACGCTGTAGGCGAAGGTGACCGGGGCGCCCTGCTGGACCGCGCCGGCGGTGGTCTGGGTCAGCGTCGAGGCGTCGGCGGTGGTCGAGGCGCCGGCCGGGGCGGCGGGCGCGGAGAAGGAGAAGGCGGCGTCGGCACCCACGCCGAGCGCGGCGACGGCGGCGGTGACGACCGCGCCGGAGCGGAGGGTCCGGCGGAAGGTGCCCTGGGGCTTGGAAGACATGCCTGGGACAGTGGCCCGCAGCTGTGACGCGCCGCCCTCAGCCCGGCAGATCAGGTGTGACACGCCAGTGAAAAGTTGTGTAGACAACTTGTAACCCGGGGCATATCGCCGGCATACCGAAAACCGGATACGTGCTGGTAACGCCGTGTCTCCTTGACTGAATGCGTGGCTACCTCCGAACAAGCGCGAAAAGCGTTGCCCCGCAAACGATCCACGATCGCTGTCTCCCTCGGGGTCCTCGGCGCGGCGCTGATCGGCATGTCCGGTTGCGGTTCGGCCCCGGCCGACGACGCGCAAGGCAGGCCGCATTCCGCACCGCCTTCCTTCTTCTCCGGCGGCTCCGGCGGTTCGGATGTCTCCGGCACCTCGGGCGCTCCGGGTGCTCCGGGTTCTTCGACGGCATCCGAGCACCAAAGCGCCCCCGACCAAGCCGACGCCCAAGCGCTCCCCAGCACGGTCTGGCCCGCGCACGGCCAAGCCGCGTTCGTCGAGTCCGGCCAGTCGCAGATCCGGGTCGGCCCGAACCAGCACGCCGCGCCGATCGCCAGCGTCACCAAGGTGATGACGGCCTACCTCGTCCTGCGCGACCACCCCCTGCTGTCCGGCCAGGACGGCCCGACGCTCACGCTCTCCGCGTCCGACGTCGCCGACACCGCACACCGGCGCGCGCTCGGGCAGTCGGTCGTGTCGATAGCCGCCGGCGAGCAGCTGACCGAACGGCAGGCCCTGCAAGCGCTGTTGCTGCCGTCGGCGAACAACATCGCGGCGGTGCTGGCCACATGGGACTCCGGCTCGACGGACCAGTTCGTCGCAAAGATGAACGCCGCCGCGCAGTCGCTCGGCATGAACGACACGCGCTACACCGACCCGAGCGGCTTCGCGCAGAGCACGGTGTCGACCGCCGCCGACCAGGTCCGGATCGTCCAGCAGGCGATGAGCCTGCCGGTGTTCGCGGGCATCGTCGCCATGCCGAGCGCGACACTGCCGGTCGCCGGGACCGTGGCCAACACCGACACGCTGCTCGGCCGCGACGGGTTCGTCGGTGTGAAGACCGGATCGGACGCCGCGGCAGGGGGCTGCTTCTCGTTCCAGGCCGTCCGCACAGTCGGTGGCAAGCAGACGACGATCACCGGGGTCGTGCTGGGCCAGCCCGGCGCCGACCAGATCGCGGCCGGGCTCATGGGGGCGAAGACCATGGTCGACCGGATCGCAGGCCAGTAGCAATCCACTCAGTTGTGGCCAGTAGCGCTCAAACGTGCGCGCTGTCGAGCAGCAGCTGCTCAGTCGCCTCCCACAACCGCCCCTCACGCTCCCGATCCTGAGCGATCGGCTTCACCTCGGTCACCTTGTCCCGCACGACGAACGCGCCGTCACGCAGCTGCCCCCACTTCGCGTCGAGCGCCACCGAGGCCAACGCCGGCCCAGAGCGCTTAGGCGTGGCAACGCCAGGCAGATGCCCGAGCCCACGCCCCATCGCCCGCGCCGCCGCCGGCATCCCCCGGCCCAGATCGGTGCCGGGCATCCACCCGGGCTCGAAGACGACCACGTTCACACCCGGCGCCACCTGACGCTGAAGTTCGTGGGCGTAGTAAAGGATCGCGAGCTTGGTGTTGGAGTACGCCACACCGCCGGCCTTGAAACCGGGCTTCGTCTCGGCAGTCGCGGGACGCGCCATCTCCACCGGATCGCGCCAGTCCGCTGCGGGCACTCCCATCAGGCGCCGATAGATGTTGGCGTGATACGTGTTCGAGCCGAGCATCACGACGCGCGCCGGAGCGCTCAGGACGTCGCGCAGGTCGGCGATGAGCTGCGCGTGCGCGAGGTACCCGACCGCGAACGTGAGCTCGTAGCCGTCGGCGGAGGCCTGCCGGGTGTCGGCCGACATCGCGCCGGCGTTGGCGATCAGCGCGCGCAGCGGCCGAACTGCTCCGCTGGACAGCGACTCGCGCGCCGCCGCAGCCGCTTTCCGCACGTCAGCGAGCCGCGACAGGTCGCAGCCGATCGTCTGCACGGTCGCGCCGCGAGCGCGCGCCGCCTGCGCGACGTCCTCAAGGGCGCTTCCGGGCCGACCCACCAGGAGCAGGTCCGGGCGTTCGCCGTCGGGGCGGGAGGCCAGGGCCAGGGTTGTGGCGCGGCCCAGGCCCCGGGTCGGGCCGGTGATGAGGACGGTTCCGGGTTCCGTGGCGGTCATGTCGATTACCTCTTGGCGCTTCGGGGTCTGGTTGCTTCGGGAGTCTTGCCTCGTCCCGAGTCTCGGCCCGATCCCCCAGGCCAACCAGCCGTCCGGTTTTCCTAGGACTGCCAGGGCCAGGACAATCACGCCGCACACACCGAGACTGGAGGCATGGAGTCCTCGGAGTTCGGCCGGATGGTGCGCCGTTCGCGGGACCGGGTCGCGCCCGAGGCGGTCGGCATGCCGGCCGGGCGCCGACGCCGGGCCGTCGGGCTGCGGCGCGAGGAGCTGGCCGCGCTCGCCGGGATCTCGGCGGACTACCTCACCCGACTGGAGCAGGGGCGGGCCACCGCGCCGTCGGTCCAGGTGGTCGAGGCGCTCGCGCAGGCGCTGCGGCTGCCGGACGCCGAGCGCGAGGTGCTGTACCGGCTGGCCGGGCACGCGATGCCCGGTCCCGACCTGGTCCCTTCCCGGCTCACGCCGAGCGTGCAGCGGCTGCTGGACCGGCTGTCCCACACGCCGGTGGTGGTCTACGACGCCACCTGGACGCTTCTGACGGCCAACGCCCCCTACGACGCGCTCATGGGCGAGACCTCACACCTGCACGGCCTGGAACGCAACGCGATCTGGCGCAACCTGCACGGCCTGAACCGCACCGTGCACACCCCCCGAGAACAGGCCGACCACGAAGCACGCCTGGTCGCCGACCTGCGCCTGACCGCCTCCCGCTACCCGGCCGACCAGAGCCTGCGCCGGCTCGTCCGCGACCTCGCCGACGACAGCCCCCGCTTCGCGGACCTGTGGGACGCCGGGGACACCCCGCCGCCGCCGGCCGACCTGGCGAAGCAGAAGGTCGTGGAGCATCCCTCGGTCGGCCGCATCGCGCTGGACTGCGACACGCTCATCGTCGCCGGGGACGACCTGCGGATCATGGCCTACACCGCCGAACCCGGCACCGCAGACGCCGAGCGGCTGGCGCTGGCGATCGTGGTGGGAACGCAGAGCCTTGTGGATTAGGGCCGAACCCAGAGCATTGACTGCCAGGCTCGTCCTGTTCGACGATGAGTCCCGTTCCAACGGGGGTTCGGGCTGGGCTGGAGAGAATCGATGGTGCGGGTGGTGGGAGACCGGATTCTGGTGCCGTTCTCGGGTGACGGTTCGGGCGAGTCCGAAGTGACCTGGGGCCAGCGCAACGTCCTGCGGATGATGCAGCTCGCCGGCGAGGCCGTGATGATCGGCGGCACGATGCCGCTGGCCGAGGGGACGACGGTGGAGAACATCGTCAACCTTCTGGGGTTCATCGTCGAGCGCAACCACTCGCTGCGGACCCGGTTCCGCTTCCGGGACGACGGCGAGCCGGTGCAGGTGCTGTACTCCTCCGGCGAGGTCGCGCTGGACATCGTCGACATCGGGCCCGACGAGGACCCGGCCGAGACGGCCGAGGCCGTGCGGATCGGGTACGAGAAGGCGCCGTTCGACATCACCGCGGACTGGCCGGTCTGCATGGCCGTCATCCGGCAGGAGGGCGTCCCGGTCTGGTTCGCCGCGATGTACCCGCACGTCGCCATCGACGGTCTCGGCTTCGAGGCGCTGGTCGCGGACCTGGCCAACCTGAACCAGGACACCGGCGAGCGGCTGGCGCCGCGCGAGGGCATGCAGCCGTTCGAGCTCGCCGAGCAGCAGCAGACCCCGGCCGCGCTGCGCCAGAGCGCAGCCTCCATCAAGAACTGGGAGCAGATGGTGCGGGCGGCGCCCCGCCACCGTTTCGACACCAAGTACGAGCCCCGTGATCCGCAGTGGTGGGAGCTCGTCTTCGACTCCCAGGCCATGTACCTCGCCACGACCTCGATCGCCGCGCGCACCGGTGCCAACACCGGCTCGGTCCTGCTCGGCGCGTACGCGGTGGCCCTGGCCAAGCTCTGCGGGAAGAACCCCAGCGCGATCCGGACGTTCGTCAGCAACCGATTCCGGCCGGGGCTGCAACATTCGGTGACCCCGCTGGTGGCCTCGTGCCTGTGCGTGGTCGACGTGGCCGACACCGACTTCGACACCGTCGCGCTGCGGGCCTGGCGCTCGCAGCTGAAGGCGGGCAAGTTCAGCTACTTCGACCCGCGCGACCTGTTCGCGATGTTCGACCGTATCGCGGCCGAGACCGGCGAGCCGGTGGACCTGCTGTGCTACTTCAACGACCTGCGGCGCGCGACGGCCGCGGCACGGCCCGGGCCGCTGCCGACGGCCGAGGAGATCGAGGCCGCGCTGCCGCTGACCACGCTGACGTGGGGTCCGCACACGGACGTGCCGGACGCGCAGACGTTCATGGAGGTCAACCCGGTTCCGGACACGGTCAACATCATGCTGCGGGTCGACACCGAGGTGGTGACGGTGGAGCAGCAGGAGGAGATCGTGCGGGAGATGGAACGGATTCTGGTCGCGGCGGCGTTCGATGCTGCTTACCCGACTGGGATCAGCGCGCACGCCGTGGTTTCTTCCTGACCGGTCTCTGACGGCCGGTCTGGCGACAGGCGGCCGCGTACACGCTCGCTATGGTCGGCAGCCCGCTGTGGCTGCCGACCTTTTTGCTGTCTTCGCCCTCGGCGCTCGTGACACCGCCCTCGTCCGCATCGCGCCCTCGCCAACAGCGGCCTACTCGCCGCCCTGGCCGTCCGGGTCGATGCCGCGCCTGATCCGTCGGCCGATGTCGCGCAGTTGCCGTAACTGCGCCTTCGTGAGCTGGTCCACTACGAGCCGGCGGACTTCCGCGACGTGCCCCGGTGCGGCCTGGACCACCTTCTCCCAGCCGGTTTCGGTCAGCGTCGCCAGCGTGTAGCGGCCGTCCGCCGGGTCGGGCGCGCGCCGTACCCACCCGCGCTGTTCCATCCGCACGACCACCTGGGACAGCCGCGGCAGCGATCCCTCGGCCTGGGCTGCCAGCGTGCTCATGCGCAGAGTGCGCTCCGGCGCGGCCGACAGCAGCGCCAGCACCTGGTACTCGAAGTGCGTGATCCCGGCGTCGCGGCGCAGCTGCGCGTCGAGCGCGGCCGGGAGGCGGTTCATGGTTCCGGCCAGGGCGAGCCAGGCCTGCTGCTCGTCGGCGTCCAGCCAGCGGGGTTCCGGCACGTCGTCCACGCCTCGTAGCTTAACACGTGAAGTGATCCGACTTCGAAATGACTTGCACTGTGAAGTCAATCAGGGCTACCTTCACTTCAAGCGTTAAGTCATCTCGTCGAGAGGGAAGTCCCGATGCCGCACGTCGACCAGCAGAACCCTGACAGGCGGACACTGCTCCGCATCGGCGCGGTCGCCGGGAGCGCGGCCGGTCTCGGCGCCGCCGGCGTCTTCGGCGCCCGAGCCGCCAGCGCGACGACGACGATGACGGCGAACGCGCCGTCGGGCGGCGCGGCGCGAAGGCCGTCGTCGGACGCGAACGACGCGTCGCATCCGCCCTACCCGCCGCACACCGTCGACACCTCGCACTGCACGCCCGAAGTCGCCGACATCTTCCGCCGCGTCTTCGCCGCCAAGAGCCGGCACGACACCGCCGCGTTCATGGCGCACTTCTCCACCTCGAACCCCAGCTACAGCGACGGCTGCCTGGGCATCGTGCTGTCCGGCTGGCAGGCGATCAACACCGAGTTCACGTCACTGCTCGGCGGCGCTCCGGCTGGAGCGCTGTCCTACCCGCTCACCATCGTCGGCGACGCGCGCAGCGCCACCATCGAGTTCGTCGACACTCCTCCCTTCTTCGGCGCGGAGGTCCGGGCGCTGTCGTCGGTCACCTTCGACCGCAACCGCAAGATCACCCGCTGGGTCGACTACTGGGACCGTCGCAGTTCCCTGTTTCCGCCGTCCGACGGCAGCGCCTATCCCTCCGACTTCCACGACTCGGTGCAGAACGCGGACCCGGCCATAGTCGAGGCGGCGCAACGACTTCAGGCCGCGTTCGTAGCACGGGACGCAGCTGCCGCCGTCGCACTGATGTCCGCCGACGTCGTCCATGAAGACCTCGCCGCGCACACCCGCGTCCGTGGCCAGTTCCAGGTGCAGCGGTACTACACCCGCGCGCTCACGCAGCTCCCGTACGGCCCCGGCGCCGCGCTCGTGCACGTCGAGGGCAGTCGGCAGGGCGGCGGCTACGAGTGGACGGCGTCCCCGGCACTCGCGGCGCAGCACCGCGGCCACACCGGCATCGAGCTGGACGCCGGCGGCAAGATCAGCCGGCTGACCACGGTCTACGACTCCAGCCTCCTGAGCTACCCCGCATACCAGTCCCTGGTCGGGCTCGCGGCCGAAGCGCCGCAGTCCTAACAAATAGATACAGAACAAATAGATACAGAACCAAACCAATGGATACGAAAATGGAGACAAAGCAGATGGAAGCCATCGTCCTCAAGGCCGCCGGATCGCCGGACCAAGCGCTGGTCCACCGCGACGAGCCGATCCCCGTGCCGGGCCCGGGGGAAGTGCTCGTCGAGGTGCACGCGGCGGCCGTGAACCCGCTCGACGTCGTCAACGCCGCAGGCTGGCTCGGCACGCCGCTCCCGACGATCCCCGGCGTCGACTTCGCCGGCGTGGTCGTCTCCGGCGGCGCGCGCGAGGGTCGGGAAGTGTGGGGCAGCGGACCGGACCTGGGCATGAAGCGAGCGGGCACGCACGCACGCTTCGTCGCCCTGCCCGAGAGCTGGCTGTCCGACAAGCCGGCGAACCTGACGATGGCCGAGGCCGCCGCGATCGGCAGAGCGCACCTCACGGCCTTCGAGACCGTCGTGAACCTCATGGAGGTGAAGGCCGGCGAGACGCTCCTCATCACCGGCGGCTCCGGCATGGTCGGCCGCGCCGCGACCGCGATCGCCCACTGGCGCGGCGCCAAGACGATCGTCGCCGGCCGGCACCGGCCGGAAGGCGTGGAGCACTTCATCGACACCAGCGCGGCGGACGGCACCGTCGACCTGGCCGAGGCCGTCCTCGACAGCACCGGAGGACGCGGCGCGGACCTGGTCCTGGACACGGTCGGCGGCCCGCAGTTCGAGCCGGCACTGCGCAGCCTGCGCTTCGGCGGCCGCATGGTCGGGATCTTCAGCGCGCCCGAGCCGAAGATCTCCTTCTCGCCGGCGGAGATCTACAACCGTCAGCTGCGCGTCACCGGCCTGGCCAGCGTGTTCCTCGACGGCGCCTACGCCGCGGGCATCTTCGACCAGCTCAAGCCGCTGTTCGAGCGCGGCATCCTGGCGGCGCCGGCGGTGCGGACCTGGCCGTTGGCGCAGGGCGCGGAGGCCTACCAGGCGGTGATGAACGGGTCGAGCGGGATCAAGCAGGTGCTGGTGCCCAGCGGCGGCTGAGCGGCTGAACGGCGGGCCATCGGTGCCGCAGCCGCCGATGTCGCCGATGTCGCCGAACCGAGTCCCAGCTCACCACCGTGAGCTGGGACTCCGTCTCCCTCAGCGCCGTTTTCGGTACGCGGACGATATGCGGCGCCTCCTACCATCAAGTGCATGCGTGTGTTGGTCGTGGAGGACGAGCCCTACATGGCGGAGGCCATCCGTGATGGTCTGCGCCTCGATGCGATAGCGGCGGACATCGCCGGGGATGGGCACACCGCCCTGGAGCTGCTGAGCGTCAACAGCTACGACATCGCGGTCCTGGACCGCGACATCCCTGGACCCTCCGGCGACGAGATCGCCAAGCGCATCGTCGCCTCCGGCAGCGGTATGCCGATCCTCATGCTCACCGCCGCCGACCGGCTCGATGACAAAGCCTCCGGGTTCGAGTTGGGCGCCGACGACTACCTCACCAAGCCTTTCGCGCTGCGGGAGCTCGTGCTGCGGCTGCGGGCGCTGGATCGGCGGCGGGCGCACAGCCGGCCTCCGATACGGGAGATCGCCGGGTTGCGGCTGGATCCGTTCCGGCGCGAGGTCTACCGCGACGACCGGTACGTGGCCCTGACGCGCAAGCAGTTCGCCGTCCTGGAGGTGCTCATCGCCGCCGAAGGGGGTGTGGTCAGTGCCGAACAGCTGCTGGAGCGCGCCTGGGACGAGAACGCCGACCCCTTCACCAACGCCGTGCGCATCACCGTCTCGGCGCTGCGCAAGCGCCTCGGCGAGCCGTGGATCATCGCCACGGTCCCGGGCGTGGGCTACCGCATCGATGCCGAGAGCGGCGCTGAGGCCGAAGTGGCCAGAGTAGTAGGGGCCGGCGCCGAGGCCGAGGGAGTGCATCGTGGCTAGAGCCCCGGGCATGAGCGCCCGCCTCAAACTCACCTTCAGCTACGCCGGCATCGTCATGCTCGCCGGATCCCTGCTGATCGCCGTGGCCTGGATCTTCGCGCTGCGCTGGCTCCCGGACCACGACCCGCCGAAGCCGTCGCCCGGCCAGATGACTGCCATGCCGGCCCCCGGAAGCGGCGCCAATCCCGCCATCCTCATCCTGGGCCCCAGCCGCTCGGACCTGATGCGCGGCTTCGCGCCCGCCGCAGCGGTCGCCCTCGCCTTCCTCCTCCTGCTCGGCCTGGTCGGAGGCTGGTTCCTGGCCGGCCGGATGCTCGCCCCGCTGACCCGCATCACCGACGCCACGCGCTTGGCCGCGACCGGGTCACTGGCGCACCGCATCGAGCTCGAGGGCCGCACCGACGAGTTCCGCGAACTCGCCGACACCTTCGACACGATGCTCGCGCGCCTGGAAGCACACGTCGCCGAACAGCAGCGCTTCGCCTCCAACGCCTCTCACGAGCTGCGCACCCCGCTGGCCATCACGCAGTCGCTCCTGGACGCGGCCCGCAACGACGCGGAGCGCGACACCGACCGGCTCATCGACCGCCTCCACGTCGTCAACACCCGGGCCATCGACCTCACCGAGGCGCTGCTCCTGCTCAGCCGTGCCAACCAGCGCTCCTTCGCGCGCGAGGAGGCCGACCTGTCGCTGATGGCCGAGGAGGCCACCGAAACGCTCCTGCCCCTGGCCGAGAGGCATGACCTGCTCATCGAGACCTCGTGCGCGGTCGCGCCAGCTATCGGCTCGCTGGCGCTGCTGCTCCAGCTGGCCACGAACCTCGTCCACAACGCGATCGTCCACAATCTGCCCGGCAAGGGAAGCGAAGGCACCACAAGCGGCCAAGGCATGATCTGGGTCAGCACCGGCATCCGCGGCGACGACGTCGAGCTCAGCGTCGAGAACACCGGCGACAAACTCGCCCCGGAGCTCGTCGCGACCCTCACCGAACCCTTCCAGCGCGGCACCGAACGCGTCCACACCGACCACGCGGGCGTCGGCCTCGGCCTGGCCATCGTCGACAGCATCACCCGCGCCCACGACGGCGCCCTCACGCTGACCCCCCGCCCCGGCGGCGGCCTGCGCGTCACGGTCCGGCTGCCGCTCCCGGCCCCGTACCGCACGCCTACCGCCGACGCCTCCGAGACCCGATACGTACCGACCGCACTGCGGCTCGCACGTATCGGGCCCAGTCACCCCAGCTCACCTACGTAACAGGGAAGTCGAAGTACGTGTCGGGGTACGGCTCGTCCTCCAGCCTGTAGTGCCACCACTCGTAGTCGTAGGCACGGAACCCGCTGACCGCCATGACGGTCCGCAAGGCCTGTCGGTTCGCCGCCTCGGCCTGCGTTATCCCGCTCGCGCCGTGGTGGGAGACCGGGTCCATCAGGTCGTGGCCGCCACCCATGGCCGCGAGCTCGCCGGTGGCCAGGTCGTACAGCGTCAGATCGACCGTGCTGCCCCGGCTGTGGCCCGACCTGGCGGCCACGTACCCCTGCTCGAACATCCCGGCACGGTCGATGTTCGGATAGTGCTGCGACTTCGTCCGGCCGTCCTCAGGCTGCTGCGACCAGCGCAGGAAGCAGTCCACAGCACGCTGGGGACGATAGCCGTCCCAGAGCACCAGCCCGAATCCGAGCGAGCCGGCCTCCTTCTGCGCACGTTCCAGCGCCAGGCACAGCGCCGTCGTCCCGACGACGCGGTTGACCAGGTAGCCGTCCACCGGCTTGCCGGTGAAGTTGTCCCAGGTCGCGTACTTGGCGTCCCAGCGGACGCCGGGCACGAGCTGGTCCACGAACACGAAGTCGTCGGTCACCGGAGCTCCCCGGTCAAAGCCAGAGCCACCAGCCGGTCGATCACCTCGGTCATCGAGAAGCCCGCGGCGGCCATCATCCTCGGGTAGCGGCTGTAGGAGGTCAGGCCGGGCAGGGTGTTGACCTCGTTGAGGACGACGGTCCCGTCCACCTTCAGGAACAGGTCCACGCGGGACAGCCCCCGGCATCCCAGCGCGCGGTACACGGCCTTCGCAGTCTCCTGAACCAAGGCACGCGACTCGGCCGGAATGTCAGCCGGGACGATGAACGAGGAGTTCTCCGAGCCGGTCTCCGGCGAGCTCTCCTGATGGATCTTGAAGAAGCCATGCGTCAGCGCGACCCGGTCCACCTCGCCGGTGATCAGGTCCGCGCCGTTCCCCAGCACGGCACAGCCGATCTCGCTGCCGACGACGGCCTGCTCGATGAGCACCTTCGAGTCGTAGAGCCGGGCCTCCTCCACCGCACCGGCCAGCTCATCGCGGCTGGCCACCTTGCTGACGCCGAACGACGACCCCGACCGCGCCGGCTTGACGAAGACGGGATAGGTCAGCTCGCCGGGATCGATCGCCTGGCCCGGCATGAGCGTCCGGAAGGTCGGCGTCGCGATGCCGACGCTCTGCGCGACGAGGTAGGCCAGCGTCTTGTCGATGCACAGTACGGAGCTCTGGATATCGCAGCCCACGTACGGGATGCCAGCCAACTCCAGGAGGCCCTGGACCGCGCCGTCCTCGCCGAACTTGCCGTGCAGCACCGGCAGGAGCAGGTCCAGGCTGACCGTCTCGTACTTGCCCTCGTCGAGGACCAGCAGCCCGCGCACACGCCGGTCCGTCGAGAGCACGACCGGACGGCTGTCGCCGTTCTCCCAGTCCCCGTCGGGGCTGTCGCACAGCCGCCATGCGCCGCTCTGCGTGATCCCGATATAGAAGGGCTCGTATTTCGACGTGTCGAGGGCCCTGGCCACCTCTCGCACGGACTTGACGGAGACGGGGTGCTCCTCGGAACAGCCCCCGAACATGATGCCGATCTTCAGCTTATCCATGGTGATTCCTGCTCTCGAACTTCAGACAGTTGACGATGGAGTTCTCGACGGTGTCGCTCAGTGCGTGGTCGGTGTAATACGCGGTGTGCGGACTGACGAGTACATTCGGCAGCTCTTGCAACCGCAGTAGTGCTTTGCTGTCGATGGAGCGCTCTCGGCAGTCCGTATAGAAGACCCCTTCTTCTCCTTCGAGGACGTCGAGCGCCGCACCACCCAGCCGACCGCTTTCCAGCGCCTGGAAAAGAGCCTCAGTGTCGAGGAGAGAGCCGCGTCCGGTGTTGATGATGAACGCGCCGGGCCTGAGTTTCTCTATACGCTCGCGGCTAAGGAGATGATGCGTATCTGCGTTCAGAGGTGTGTGCAGCGTGACGATGTCGCTGCTCTGTAGAAGCTCATCGAGCGGTACATACTCGGCGCCGCTTTTGCGTTCGGGGCCGCGGTCATGGGCCATCACCTGGCAGCCGAAACCCCACAGGCGATCCACGACGGCCGCGCCGATGCGGCCCGTTCCGACCACGCCGACGGTCAGGTCGCGCAGCTCACGGCCGCGGACCTCGTGGAGCCGGTAGTCGTGGACGTCGGTGCGGCGCACGATGGATTTCGCGTGGCGCACGGCCATCAGCATCAACATCAGGGTGTAATCGGCGACGCTGTCCGGCGAATAGCTGACGTTCTCGACGGTGATTCCGACACTGTTCGCGTAGTCGACGTCGAGGTGGTTGTAGCCGATGCTTCTGGTGGAGACGTACGCCACGCCGGCCCGGCTGAGCGCGAGCAGAGTGTCGTTGGTGACGCGCGTCTTATGACCGACGCTGATGCACCGGTTTCCGGCCACCAGTTCCGCGTTGGATTCCGATACCGCGGCCTCGGTGATCGTGGGAACAACACCGAATCCCGGCGTCAGCTCCCGGAACAAGACAGCCTCGTCCTGGCCGCATCCGTAGATGGTGATTCCCGTCATGGCAGCCACTCAAGACCACGCGAGGTTGCCGGTATGTATGTGGTTTTCGATACGCCGGCGATATACCGCGCCGCCTTGACTGGACCGCATGACCGATGACGAGCCAGCCGCATGATTCCGCTCAGCCTCGCCGAGATCGCCACCGTTGTCGGCGGGACGGTCGAGGGGGACGCGGCCCTGACCGTGACCGCGCCGGCCGTGCTCGACGGCCGGCAGGCCGAGCCCGGCGGCCTGTTCGTGGCCTTCGCCGGCGAGCACGCCGACGGCCACGACTACGTCGGCCAAGCCGCGGCGGCGGGGGCGGTGGCCGTGCTCGGGACGCGGGCCACGCCGCTGCCGACGGTCGTCGTCCCGGACGTGCGGGCCGCGCTGCAGGCGCTCGCCACGCACGTCGTGGCGCGGCTGCGGGCCGGGCTGACCGTGGTGGCGGTGACCGGCTCGCAGGGCAAGACCGGCACCAAGGACCTGATCACGGCGGTCCTGTCGAGCACCGCGGCGACGGTCGCCACGCTCGGTTCGCTGAACAACGAGCTCGGCGTGCCGCTGACCATGCTGCGCGCCGACGCCGACACCCGCTTCCTGGTGCTGGAGATGGGAGCCCGGCACGTCGGCGACATCGCGGCGCTGACCGGCCTGGTCGCGCCCGACGTCGCGGTCGTGCTGAACGTCGGGCTGGCGCACCTCGGCGAGTTCGGCTCGCGCGGCGCCATCACGCAGGCCAAAAGCGAGCTGGTGCGGGGCCTGGCGCCCGGCGGCACGGCCGTACTCAACGCCGACGACCGGCGCGTGTCCGCGATGCGCTCGTACACCGACGGCCCGGTCCTGACCTTCGGCCGCGCCGAGCACGCCGGCGTGCAGGTGCGGTACCTGGTGCTGGACCAGCTCGGACGGCCGTCGTTCACACTGCGGAGCGGCAAGGCGGCGGCAGTCGTCACGCTACCGCTGGTGGGCGCACACCAGGCGCTCAACGCGGCGGCCGCAGCAGCGGCGGCGCTGGTGGCCGGTGTGCCGCTGGACGTGACGGCGAAGGCACTCGCGACCGCGTCCCTGTCGAAATGGCGCATGGAGCTACGCGAGCTGGCAGTCGGCGCGCGCCTGCTCAACGACTCCTACAACGCGAACCCCGACTCGACCCGCGCTGCACTGGACGCCCTCGCAGCGATCGAGGGCAGCCGCCGCATCGCCGTCCTCGGCGAGATGCTGGAGCTCGGCGCCACCAGCCCCGCCGAACACCGCGCGATCGGCCGATACGCCTCCTCCCGCTCCGACGTGGTGGTCGCAGTCGGCACGGCAGCCCGCGCCATCGCCGACGGCGCCGGCGAGCGCGCCGTCCCGGTACCGGACAACGCGGCGGCCGTCGCCTGGCTCCGCGAACACCTCGGCGCCGGAGACGTGGTGCTGGTCAAGGCCTCGCGCGGCGGCCGGCTGGACGAGGTGGCGGCAGCGCTGGTGTAGCGGCGGCCGTCGCCTGGCTGCGCGAACACATCGGCGCCGGGGATGTGGTGCTGGTCAAGGCTTCGCGCGGCGGCCGGCTGGACGAGGTGGCGGCAGCGCTGGTGTAGCCGCAGCCGTCGCCTGGCTGCGCGAACACATCGGCGCCGGAGACGTAGTGCTCGTCAAGGCCTCGCGCGGCGGCCGGCTGGACCAGGTGGCGGCAGCCCTGGTGTAACCGCAGCCGTCGCCTGGCTGCGCGAACACATCGGCGCCGGAGACGTGGTGCTCGTCAAGGCTTCGCGCGGCGGCCGGCTGGACCAGGTGGCGGCGGCGCTGGTGTAGCGGCGGCCGGCTGGCGCGGTGGGCTTCGCACGTGCGACACGGGGCGTGCGTGCGGGGCATGCATGCGGGGCGTGCGTGCCATGGTGCGGTGCGGGGCTGCGTGCGTGCGTGCGTGCGTGCGTGCGGAGCATTGTGGCCAGCCGATCTCAGCCGCCGCGAACCGTCACCCGCGCCGCCTCATGTACAGCTGGAACGCCCGATACAGCGCCGGCCGCAGCGGCAAATCCCACTCCCCCACGTGCCGCACGGCGTGGCCGCCGGTGCCGACCTTGAACTGGATCAGCCCGACGTGCGGGTCGTCCGGGTCCAGCGTCGGGGTGATGCCGCGCAGGTCGTAGACGTCGCAGCCGGCGGCCAGCGCGTCGCGGATCATCGCCCACTGGCACGCGTTGGAGCCGCGCACCTCGCGCTTGGCGGTCGAGGAGGCGCCGTAGGCGTAGCACGCGTGCGTGCCGACGCGTACCAGCATCGTCGCGGCCACCAGGTCGCCCTCGTGGTGCGCGAAGTAGAGCCGGATACGCTCCGGGTCCTCGGCGCGCATCGCCGCGATCATCGTCTCGAAGTAGCGCGGCGGGCGGGGCGTGAAGTGGTCGCGCTCGGCGGTGTGGACGTAGAGCGCGTGGAAGGCCTGAACATCGTCGCCGACCGTGACCTCGACGCCTTCCTTCGCGGCCTTCCTGATGTTCCGCCGCCACAGCTGGTTCATGCCTCCGAGCACGTCGTCCTCGGTCCGGCCGCTCAGCGGGACCTCGAACTTGTACTGCGGATGCCCGGCCCCGAAGCCGTCCTCAGGGTTCTGCGGCAGCCAGCCGGACTCCCGGAGCACGTTCGCCAGCCGGATGCCGACCAGGTCAGGCTGGCCGGGCAGCGAGGTGAGCCGCCTGACACCAGGATCGGCGAAGCCCTCCTTGACCTGAGCAGCACTCCAGGTATCGGTCCGCACTGGTGGGCCGAGCCGGACGGCGAACGCGCCGTGCGCCTTCAGATGCGCGGCCAGCGGGTCGAGCCAGCGCCGGATATCGCCGGTCCAGTCGATCACCGGCCCCTCGGGCAGGTAGGCCAGCGTCCGGTTCCGCAGACGCGGCACCGGACGGTGCAACACGAGCCCCGCCCCGACCAACTGCTGACCGTCGAACCAGCCCAGCGACTCGCTCCGCCACTCGGTCTTCACCCGGGCCCACGCCGGGGTCTGCAGAAAGCTGACCCACCGCTGGGCCCGCACGAACGCCAGATGCTCGGCAGCGCTGATCGGCCCGACGGTCAAAGTCATTGGTCCAGTCAACGCGGCGCCGCGTTGCCGGCATGTATGGGCTTTTCGATATGCCTGCGATACGCACGCCGCCGCGCGACCGGTCCCTAGCGATCCAGCCAGGCGTTCAGGCTGGTCACGGCATCGCCGACGAGCGGCGCTCCATGCGCGAACCCCACCGCGGTCACGTCGCGAGGCATGAACGCGTAGGAAGCGTCGCGCACCACCGGATCAGCGGCGAGCGCGTCCTGACCGCTACTGAGCCCGCCACGGTTGAAGACCGCGTCGCCGACCAGCAAAGCCTTGCTGGGCTCGTGAAGCAGCACGATGTGCCCGGGGCTGTGGCCCGGCGTGTGAATCACCCGCAGCGCTCCGATCCGCGCGCCGTCCACGACGGTCCGCGTCGCCGCGACCGGCTGCCAGTGCAGCAACGGCAGCCGGTCGACGGCCCGTCCGAACGCCCCGGAACGGCCCGAGCGCGGCACGCGTCCGGCGGCCAGCCACGATGCCTCCAGCTCGTGGATCAGCACCTCGGCATCGCTCCGCGCCGCCACCTCGGCGAGGCCCCGGACGTGGTCGGGGTGCGCATGCGTGATGACGATCCGCCTGACGTCGGCGAGTGTGCGGCCGGTCGACTCGATCGCCTGCCGGATGGCCGTCGGCGCGCTCTTCCAGCCCACGTCGACGAGCGTCAGACCGTCCTCGTCGGCGACGAGGAAACAGTTCTCGCCGTCACCGCGGGTCGGAATCCGCAGGATCCCGGGAGCGAGCTCGCTCATGCGCCGCTCCCCTGTCCGGCCGCCGCCACCGACGGCGAGCTGAGCAGTTCGGCGAGTTCGGCCGGCAGGTAGCCCTGCCGCGCGAGGCGCGGGAGGACCCCGCCGCTGGCGATGATCTCCAGGACGAGCTCCGGCAACACCGGCACCACACCGGACGTCTGCGTGCTCTGATTCGCCCACGTCCCGGTGGCGAGATCGATCTCGGCGATGTCGCCGTCGCGGAACACCGACGTCGCGTCGGGCACCGTCAGGGCCGGCAGGCCCGCGTTGACGGCGTTGCGGAAGAACAACGAGTTGAACTCCTCGGCGATCAACGCCGCCACGCCGAGCTGCCGGAACAGCGCCGCGACCGGCCGGGACGACCCGAGGCCGAAGTTGCGGCCGGCCACCACGACGTCGCCGGGCCGCACCTCGCTGGTCCAACCCGGCCGGACCGCGTAGAAGACCTGCTTCGCCGCCTCGGGGAGATCGAGCTTCATCGCGTCCGGCGGGTACATGTCGTCGGTGGTCAGGCCATGGCCGAAGACCCAGACCCGGCCGCTGACCCGGAGCGCTTGGCCGCTGACTTCGAGATCCTGGCCGCTGGCTTCGAGGTTCTCGTCGCTCATCGCGCGGCCTCCGTCCGGGCGTCCGTGATGTGGCCGGCGACCGCCGAGGCCGCGACCGTGGCCGGGGAGGCCATGTAGATCTCCGCGTCCGGGGATCCCATCCGGCCGGTGAAGTTGCGAGTCGAGGAGGTCAGGCACACCTCGCCGGGCCCGACGACCCCCATGTGGTAGCCGAAGCAGGCCCCGCACGTGGCGTTCGTGACCACGCCGCCGGCATCCGCGATGTCCTGCAGGTAGCCCAGCCGCATCGCGTCGCGGTAGACCTGCTGGCTGGCCGGCGTGACGATCAGCCGAACACCTGGCGCCACCTGCTTGCCGCGCAGCACCTCGGCGGCGATGCGCAGGTCGTCGAGCTGGCCGTTGGCACACGAGCCGATGAACGCCTGGTCGATCCTGCGGGCCTCGATGTCGGTGACCGGCAGGCCGTTGCGCGAGACGGTCCCGGGGCGCGCGACGTACGGCACCAGGCCGGACAGGTCGATCTCGCGCACGTCGGCATAGGTCGCGTCAACGTCCGCCTCAGCGGGTTCGAAGCCTGCGATACCGAGCTCATCGAAGTGCGCCGCGAGCACGTCGTCGAAGGCGAAAGTCGAGAAGTCAGCAGAGATTTCGGCTCCCTGTGTAGCTATGGTGCGCCGATCGTGCAGCGGAATCGACGCCAGGCCGGGGCCGCCGTACTCGAGGTTGAGGTTCGTGGCGTCGCCGTACTCGTTGGCGATGTGCAGGAAGACGTCCTTGCCACTGACCCCCGCCGGCAACTCCCCCACGAACTCGTAGCGGATCGTCGGCGAGACCTGGAACCACGTGCGTCCGGTGCACAGGATCGAGTAGACCTCCGCCGGCCCGAGCCCGCGCGCCGCGGTGTTGTACGCGCCGCCGGCACAGGTGTGGCTGTCGGTGCAGGCCAGCACCTCGCCGGGGCGGGCCAGGCCGTTCTCGGCGATGACCTGGTGGCAGATGCCGTGCCGGCCGACGTCGTAGAACCGTTCGATGCCGAAGTCGGCGGCGAACCCGCGGGCGTTCGGGCCGCCGGCCGCGTCCTTGATCGTCGGCGCCGGGACGGCGTGGTCCATCACGATCGCGACCTTGTCCGGGTCGGCGATCCGCAGCGGCGGCAGCCACATCGTGGCGAACTGCAGGTCGATCAGGACGGTCATGTCGACGTCCACGGTCACGGTGTCGCCGACGGCCACCGAGGCCAGGCCGGCCTTGCGCGCGAGGATGCGCTCGATCATGGTCATGCCGGTACCGGGCATATCAGGCTCCTTGCTCAACCGGCGCGGGCCGGTACTTCTCACCGAGCTCGAACCACTCGGCCATGCCGACGAGGTTGAAGAACTCCTCGGGCCTGGTCGGGACGAACTCGTCGGGCTTGATGCCGCGCAGCTGGCACAGCGCGGTCAGCGCGCCGAGCGCGCTGTGTGCCAGGACGGCGGAGGGGTGGATCGCGACGGCGAAGCCGAGCTGCTGAAGGCGTTCGGCCGACTGTTCCGGCGTGAGGCCGCCGATGACCAGGTTGAGCAGCAGCGGCGCGCGCACCTCGGCGGCGATCCGCTCGATCTCCTCAGTGCTCTGCGGCGCCTCGACGAACAGGATGTCCGCGCCCTCGGCGGCGTACCTGTTGGCCCGCGCGATCGCCTCGTCGAGCCCCAGCGGCCCGCGGGCGTCGGTGCGGGCGATGACCAGCATCGCGTCATCGGTGCGCGCCTCCAGGGCGGCGCCGAGGGTGCGGGCGAAGTCGTCGGCGCCGACCAGCTCCTTGTCGGGCAGGTGGCCGCACTTCTTCGGGAACGCCTGGTCCTCCAGCTGGATCGCGGCGACCCCGGCGTCCTCGTACTCGCGCACGGTCCGGATGACGTTGATCGGCGCGCCATAGCCGGTGTCGGCGTCGGCCAGCAGCGGCACGTCCCCGAGCGCCCGCACCGCCATCCGGGCCCGTTCGACCATCTCGGTCTGGGTGACGAGCCCGATGTCGGGCAGCCCGAATCCGGAAGCTGCGACACCGGCGCCGGTGAGGTAGGCCGCGACGTGGCCGGTGCGCCGGGCCAGCTGGGCACTGATGCCGTCGTAGACGCCCGGGGCGACGACGAGCTGCCGGGCGTCGAGCAGTTCGCGCAGGCGGGCGCGGGCTGGTGTGGTCATGAGTCCTCCGGGGCGAGCGTTGCGGGCTGCGGGGCAAGCGTCATCAGTCCAGCGCCCTTCCGACCGGCGGGGCCAGCAGCGCCACGAGCGGCGCGAGCGAGGGCGCGTCGGCGAGGCCCTGGACGGCCTCGACGATCGCGCCGGCCCGCTCGGGCGCCATGACCCGGTCGGTCAGGCTCCGGAACTTCGCGACCACCTCGTCGTTCGTGATCGGGTCGACGGGGCTGCCGTGCGGGGAGATCACGCGCTCGGTGTCGGTGGATCCGTCGGCGAACGTCAGCGTCACGTGGGTCTGGAAGCGCTCGGTCAGCGGCAGCTCGTCGATCGACCGGTCGAGGGTGACGTGTGTGCGTTCCAGCAGCTCCCAGACGTCGTCGGCGTCGAGCCGGGCCGCGGTGAACTGCTCGGGCAATGCGGTGCCGTCGAGGAGGGTGACCGCGGTGGCGTAGCCGATGTTCATCTGGCCGCCGATCGCCTCCAGCGGACGCTGCGGCGGCCACCAGCCGTGGTGATAGATCACGTCGCCGACGCGGATATCGATGCGCTCGACACTCTCGACGCTCTCGACCCCGTGTCCGGCGAGTCGGCCCCGCAGCGCCTGCGCGGCCTGGACGGCGCCGTGCAGACCGCCCATGACGGCCCAGGACTTCACCATCGCCATCGTGGTCTCCCAGCCCTCCCCCAGGCCCCTGACGATCGCCTCGGGGTCCGTCGGGTGGCCTTCGCCGTAGACCGCGACGTAGCCGCCGTATTCGCGTTCGTAGACCTGGTCGATGCCGGTGTAGCCGCTGGCCGCCAGGGCCGCGGAGTAGAAGCCGTTGCGAGCCGCGAAGCCGTGCTGCATCCGCTTGCCCATCGCCTCGTACTGCGCCGACATCAGGCCCGCCGACTGCGTCGCGGCGAAGCCGAGCGCGTCCTCGGTCTGCGCCGGGTCCAGGCCGCGCAGCTTCGCGCACGCCGCGGCGGCCGAAGAGGCGCCGAAGACCGGCCCCGAGTGCCAGCCGCGCGAGAGCATCGCGGTGCCGCCGATCGAGGAGCCGATCCGCGGGCCCACCTCGAACCCGACCAGCGCGGCCAGCAGCAGCTCGCGGCCGGTGACGTCCCGGCCGGTGTGGCTGGCCGTCGCGAGCAGCGAGGGCACCAGCAGCGAGGCGCTGTGCAGCGGCGCGAGCGGATGGAAGTCGTCCAGCTCGAAGCCTTGGATGTAGGTGCTGTTGAGCAGCGCGGCGCCGACCGGCGTGCTGGTACGGCCGGTGCCGATGACGACCGCGTCGCCGCCGCCCTCGATGCCGAGCACCGCCTCGGTCGCCAGGCGCGACCAGGGCAGCTGTGCGCCGACCAGGGCGCAGCCGAGGCCGTCCAGGAGCAGGTGCGCGGCGCGGGTGCGGACCTCGGCGGGGACGTCGTCCCAGGTGAGGTCGTGGATCCAGGTGACGAGGCGGCCGGTGACGCCTTCGGGGTTGGACGGTGCGCTCATGCCGTCATTGCCGCACGCCCGCCGGCACCGGCACTACTCAACTTGCACAATATGCAAGTATTGGCCGGGTGAGCACGGCGCTACGCGGACTTCAGCTGCTGGAGGCGCTGGCCGGGATGCGCCAGCCGGCGTCGCTGCGCGCGGTCGCCGAGCGCGTGGGGCTGTCGGAGTCGCAGACGTTCCGCGTCCTGCGCGAGCTGGAGCGCGGCGGCTACCTCGACCACCTGGGACGCAGCGGCTACCGCCTGGCCGGCCGGTCGGTCGCGCTGGCCACGCTGATCGGCCCGCGTCCGGCGCTGTTGCGGGCGATCCAGCCGGTCATCACGCGGCTGGCGCAGCTCACCGGCGAGGCGGTGGTGCTGCACCTGCGCTCGGGGGCGACGCGCGTGCTGGTGCTCGGCGTGCCGGCGCCTTCGGGGCCGGTCCTGGACCCGGCGGGGCTGCTCGGCGAGCGGTCGCCGTTGGCGGTCGGGGCGAGCGGGCGGATCATCCTGGCGTATCTGCCCGAGGCGGAGTTGGCGGCGATGGACCTCGGCGGGCTGGATCGCCGGCAGCTGGCCGCGATTCGCGATCGTGGGTACGAGGCGTCGTTCGGCGAGAACCACCCCGGCGTCAACGGCGTGTCGGCGCCGTTGTTGGCTTATCGGGAGGACGCGGACTCTGCCGGCATGGCTCTTGGTTCCATCACGGTCGCCGGGCCCGCCGAACGGCTCTCGGAGGCCGACTTCCCGCGGCTGGTGCCGATGGTGCTGGCCGCGTGCCGCGACCTCGGGCCGCGGCTGGCGTCGATCCTCGGGCCGGATCCCGGCGAAACAGTCCGGGCGCTGGACTTGTAAGGGGCTATAGGGTCTTTCGCATGACACAGCGAACCACTGACGGCAGCGCCGGCGATGCGGACTACGGCACGATCGGCACCAGCTATTCCGCTTACCGGCAGCCGGAACCGCGTATCGGTGCCCTGATAGAGCAGGCTCTGGCCGGGTCACGGACGGTGCTGAACGTCGGGGCCGGGGCGGGCTCGTACGAGTCGGCGGCGTTCGACGTGACCGCGGTCGAGCCCTCGGCGTCGATGCGTGCGCAGCGGCCCGCGCACCTGCCGGCGGCGATCGACGCCGTCGCGGAGAACCTGCCGTTCCCCGACGACGCTTTCGACGGCGCGATGACCACGTTCAGCGTGCACCAGTGGAGCGATCTGAAGGCCGGGCTGCGCGAGATGCGCCGGGTCGCGCGCGGGCCGGTCGCGATCCTGACGTGCGACCCGGATCTGGTGCGCGACTTCTGGCTGTACGAGTACGCGCCGCTGGTCCTGGACACCGAGGCGCGGCGCTACCCGGCGATCGGCGACATCACCGAGGCGCTGGGCGGGCGCAGCGCGGTGACGCCGGTACCGATCCCGGTGGACTGCACCGACGGGTTCAACGAGGCCTACTACGGCCGGCCGGAGCGCCTACTGGACCCGGCGGCGCGGCAGTCGTGCTCGGCGTGGAGCTTCGTCGACGCGGCGACGAGCGAGCAGTACACCGAGCAGCTGCGGCGCGATCTGGAATCAGGAGCCTGGGACGCCCGGTTCGGGCATCTTCGGACGCAGCCGTTCTTGAACGGGTCGCTGGTCCTGGTGCGTGCGGACGTTCAGTAAGTTGGGTTCTCGCAGTCAGCGCACGGTGCGCTCGTAGTGGGCCCGCGCGTCGGCGGTCTTGAACGTGCCATAGACGCGCAGTACTTCGGCGAGCGCCGGGTAGTCGGCGTCCAGCACCTTCGCCGCGCCGTCCAGTTCAGCCGCGGAGGCCACGGCGCGGAGCACCCCCTGCACGGCCGCGACGGGATCGCCGCCCGCGCCCTCGCCGCCGGCCGGCGCCGACCCCGACCCGGCGTGGGCGTTGATGGCCACGGTGCTGCTGCTGCCGGTGGGGGTCTCGTGCACCAGGCGCGCCAGTTCCTCGGCGCGCGCCGCCGGCGGCATGACGACGAACGCCGGGTCGGCGGCCATCTGCTCGACGACGGCCAGCCGGGCCAACACCGCGGGGTTGCTGATCTTGGCCCGGACCCCGCTCATCAGCTGGGAGATCATCGGCGCGGACAGGCCGAGGACGTCGGCCAGCTGGGCCTGGGACAGGGTCAGGCGGTCCAGGAGGCGGCGGAAGCGGTCGCCCAGCGGTTCCCCGTACCACTCGGTCTGTAAAGCGCGGTTGCGCATCACCACGTCGTCGCTCACTGCGTCTCCTCCCGTCCGGCCGCGGTACCTCTTGACGGCCGGCCCGCACTCGCGATAATTTGCATGTGCAATCGCTGCTAATCACTTGCAACCCCAGCTGTGCCGTGAGTTTCGCAGGTTACTGCACTCCCTCGATTCTCGCATGCACACCGCGGATTGCAAACGCATCAGCGCCGGGACCGGGGAGAGGCCGAGGCGCGGAGGCGTGACAGTCGTGCCGCTCGGGGGGCGGTGGCGACGGTGGTGGGGGGCTGGTGGCGGTGCGGCCGGTCGGCGGGCGGGTATCGGGCACCACGCCTCGCCGGCCGGCGCGGAGGCAGCCGCGGGCCAGGGCAACGACGATCCTGGATCCCGCGGGGCACGGAGGAAACGGCGGGCGGATCACAAATCGCCGGTTGTGGATCGCCGATCAGAGCAGGGCCATCACGACCACGCCGACCACGGCCGCCAACACGACGGCGGCAGCCACCAACCCGACCCAGTGCCAGCGGGCGGCCGAGGGCGTCGGTGGAGCGGCACCGGGGTTGGTGGCGGGGGTGGGGACAGGGAAGAGCCGGACACGGTCGATGTCCGACTCGGGCGGCGCCGGGTTCCAGGCCTGACGGCCACCGGAACCGCCGGCGAGTGGCACCGTACGGTTGTGCCAGTCGCCGGACGGGCCGCCGGGTGGCGAGCCCTGGGGTTGCCGGCCGACGACCGCGCCGCCGGAACCGCCGGCGAGGGGAACGGTGCGGTTCTGCCAGCTGCCGGACGCCCCGCTCGATCCGCCGGCCAGCGGCACGGTCCGGCCCTGCCAGTCGCCAGGCGCTTCACCGGACGGTGGACCTGAAGATTTCCAACCGCCGGGCCGTTCACCTGGTGGCGAACCGGGTGCTTGTCGGCCACTCACCCCACCGTCAGACCCACCGCGGGGCCCGGCGCCGGATCCGCCGGAAAGCTGCACGGTCTGCATATGCCAACTACCCGGCGCCCCGCCGGATGGCGAGCCCTGAGCCTGCCCGCCGCTGGCCGCCGGCCCACCCGACGGCGAGCCCTGCGCCTGCCCACCGCCTGCCGGCCTACCCGATGGCGAACCCTGCGCCTGTCCACCGCCTGCCGACCCGCCGGACGGCGAGCCCTGCGCCTGCCCACCGCTGGCCGCCGGCCCACCCGACGGCGAACCCTGCGCCTGCCCACCGCTTGCCGACCCGCCGGATGGCGAACCTTGAGCCCGCCCACCGCTTGCCGACCCGCCGGATGGCGAACCCTGAGCCTGCCCATCGCGACCCGCACCACCGGGCCCGCCGCCCAGCGGCACCGTCCGGCCTTGCCAACCGCCAGGCCCTTCGCCGGACAGCGAACTTTCAGCCTTCCCATCACCGACCGGAATCGTCCGCCGGTCGGCACCAGGCATGCTGCCGAGCACCCGAGTCTGGGTCTCCATGCTCTCCACCGAGCCCGCCCCGGCCGCCGCGCCCTCGGCCGGGTCCGGCGACCACAGCCACTCCAAGCCCACCGTGTCCGCCTCCGCGACCGGCCCGTGCGGCCCCCAACCGGCCGGCAGCGGCCCGATCTGCTCGAACACCTCCACCGGCTCGTCGCTCTCCGGCATCGGCGCGGGGGTGAGCAGCGGCCAGCCGTCCAGGACCTCCGCCAGCCGCTCCAGCGCCGCCGTCGCCGACTCCGGACGCCGCGCCGGTTCCGGGTCGGTCAGCGCCGTGAGCAGCGCCGCCAGGGCCTGGGCGCGCGCGTCGGCCGGCTTCGGCCCGACCATCTCCACGCCAACGAGCCCGGCCGCGTACAAGTCCTGTGCGACGCCCTGGTCCCCGTTCTCCAGCGACTCCGGCGCCAGGTAATCGCGCGTGCCGACGACCATGAACATCCCGGTGATCCGCGGCCGGTCCGGGGTCAGCACCAGGCCGAAGTCCGCCAGCCGCGCCTGCGGCGCCCCGGTCCCGGTCGGCTCCAGCAGCACGTTCGCCGGCTTCACGTCCCGGTGCACTATCCCCTCGGCGTGCACGTGCTCCAGCGCCACCAGCAGCTGCCGCAGCACCTCGGCGCCGTACCGCGCGGGCAGCAGGCCGAGGTCGCGCAGCAGCACGGCCAGCGACCCGCCGCGCACCAGCGGCATCGCCAGCAGCACCTGCTCGTCGTCGGCGGCCCACGCGTAGGGCGTCACGACGTGCGGGTGCTCCAGCCGCACGCCCTGCTCGAACACCGCCCGCACCAGCGTCGCAGCCTCCGGACGCCGGATCAGCTTGGCCGCGCAGTACTCGCCGCGCTTGCGGTCGAAGGCGCGCCACACCTCTCCGGAACCGCCGGAGCCGATGCTGTCGATCAGGACATAGCGTCCCGCGACGACCTCGAACACCTGGTCCCCCTCGCCTCCCGGCACACACCCATCCGCTGCTCAGCTTAGGTCAACATCGCTATCCATCCCGAAACTCACCGTGCTGGCCGCTACTCAAGACGGGGGATAGCACGGTGTTGTCACACCCCGCGCAGGACAAGCATGGACCCGTGACGAAATACACGAGTCCGACACTGGCGGCGGTTTTGACCGGGGTGCTGGCGACGTCCGTGGTGGCCGCGACCGCCGTCCCGGCGTCGGCAACAACATCGCCGTCGGCCGGCACCAACCTCAACGGGGTCTGGCGCACCGACGGGTACAGCACCATCGTGCGCATCACCGGCGGCACCTACGAGCTCTACGACACGACCGCGATCAGCTGCATCCGCGACACCACCTCCGACGGCGATGGCAGCGTCTCGACCTTCACCGCCGGCCCGGGCCCCGACCACGCCCGCTGGCACATCGACGCGAACGTCAACTACCGCGATCTCACTCGGCTGCCGTCCCTGCCCGCGGCTTGCACACAAGCCACCCCGGCGACGCCGATCGAGACGTTCGACGTCTTCTGGCGGACCTTCGCAGAGAACTACCCCTTCTTCGCGCAGCGCGGCATCGACTGGAAGCACGTCTACGACACCTACCGGCCGCAGGTCACCGCGACGACCACCGACGCGCAACTCCGCGACATCTTCGCGGCCATGATCACCCCGCTGCACGATGCGCACGTCGGCCTGGTCGCCGACGGGGTCCGGGTCTTCTCCGCACGCCCCGGCACCCAGGTCCCGAACGACGACCTGGACGCGCAGACCGTCGCCCTGATCAAGCACGCCGACCTGGCCGACGCCACCTCGCCGCTCCAGACCTGGTGCCAGGACCGCGTCGGGTTCGCCACGCTGCCCGGCAACGTCGGCTACCTGCGCGTCGCGGGCTTCACCGGCTTCACGTCGGCCGACACGTCCGCCGCCAACGCCGCCGCGTTCAGCTCCGCCCTCGACGCCATCTTCACCGCCGACCGCACCACCGGCCCGAACCGCTTGCGCGGCCTGGTGCTCGACGTGCGCATCAACGGCGGCGGCGACGATCCGTTGGGCCTGATGCTGGCTTCGCGGCTGACCGGGCACACGTTCTTCGCGTACGCCAAGCAGACGCGCAACGATCCGACCGACCCGGAGCGCTTCACCACGCCGCAGCCGTTCGTCGTCCATCCGTCGGCGGCGCCGCACTACACCGGGCCGATCTCGATCCTGGCCGGCGGCTCGACGTTCAGCGCCGGCGAGACGGTCACGCAGGCGCTGCTCAACCGCTCCCCGCGGCCGGTCGTCGTCGGCGAGAACACGCAAGGTGTGTTCTCCGACATCCTCGATCGGCAGCTGCCCAACGGCTGGATGTTCGGACTGCCCGACGAGGAGTACCTCACGCCGTCGGGGCGTACGTACGACGTCGCCGGGATCCCGCCGGACGTCACGGTGCCGACGCTGACGCCGGAGCAGTTCGCCGACGGTACGGACCCGGCGTTCCGGGTCGCGCTGGACGCCCTCGGGCGACGGTGACGGCCGGCACCACCGACCACGCCACCGACTACGCCACCGACTAAAGGACGCGACGCGCGCCACCTTGATCGGCAACAATCCACACGTGGCCGCATTCAGCATCGACGAGACCGAGCACAGCGCGTCCCCGGCGTCCCGGTCCGCGTCGACCGCGCTGGCCGCCCGGGCCTTCGGCTCGGTCCCGCCGACGGTGCTGGTGCTGCTGGGCATCCTGAGCACCCAGTTGGGCGCGGCGCTGGCCAAGCACCTGTTCGGCGCGGTCGGCGGCTTCGGGGCGGTGGCGCTGCGGCTGTTCTTCGCCGCGGCGGTGCTGATGGGGTTCTGGCGTCCGACGCTGCGCATGGAGCGCCGGGCCTGGACGACCGTGCTCGGCTACGGCGTGGTCCTGGGCTCGATGAACCTGTGCTTCTACCAGTCGCTGGCCCGGATTCCGCTGGGCATCGCGGTGACGACCGAGTTCCTGGGTCCGCTGGCCGTGGCGCTGGCCGGGTCGCGGCGGTGGCTGGACGCGCTGTGGGCGGTGCTCGCCGGCGGCGGCGTGCTACTGCTGACCGAGGGCGGCGGCAAGGTCGACCTGGTCGGCGTCCTGTTCGCGCTCGGCGCCGGCCTGTTCTGGGGCCTGTACATCCTGATGGGAGCCGCGCTCGGCCGGCACACCAGCGAAGGCGACGGCCTGGCGCTCGGCATGGCCGTCGCCGCCCTGCTGGCCGTGCCGTTCGGCGTGGTCAGCGGCGGCACGGCGCTGCTGCGGCCGTGGGTGCTGCTGGTCGGGCTCGGCGTGGCGCTGCTGTCGTCGGTGCTGCCGTACTCGCTGGACCTGGAGGCGCTGCGCAAGATCCCGCCGCGCGTGTTCGGGATCCTGATGAGCCTGGAGCCGGCGGTGGCGGCGCTGATCGGGCTGATGGTGCTCGGGGAGTCGCTGGGGCTGTCGCAGTGGATCGCGGTGTTGTGTGTGGTGGTGGCTTCGGCGGGGGCCACCCGGGGCGCCAGTCGGACGTCTGACGACCAACGATGAATCAAAAGGCTGCTGCTCGAAAAACTCTCAAGGAGTAAGGCAGCGTCAAGGCCCGTCCATCCAATAGCGTATGCGTGTTCTGGGCGCCCGTGGATGCCACACACGGCGCCGAAACCACGCACAGGGATGGGGATCCATGCAGAAACCGACGTCCACGAACGGACGGAGAATCGCCGCCGCGGTGTTCCTCGGCGCGGCCTCCACCGCGATGGTGGCGGGTACGGCTCACGCGGACGGCGTCACCGGCGCCAAGTTCGAGAACACCGGGGCCGGCGGCTACGTGCCGATGACCGACGACTCCCCGGACCACCCGTCGAACGCCCGGCTGATAGGTCTGGCGGTGCCGGGAAGCAGCAACGAGCTGTGGACCTACTGCATTCAGAAGACGGTTGTGCTCAACCAGGACGAGACGTACAACGAGCACGCCTGGAGCGACGCCGGAACCGGTATCTCCACGCAGCACCTCGAGGGGATCAAGTGGATCCTCAACAACTCCTACCCGCAGCTCGACCTGGGCCACCTGGCCAGCAATTCGGGAGTCAGCGGTCTGACGGACAAGGAGGCCGCCGAGGGCACGCAGGCGGCGATCTGGAACCTCTCCGAGGACGGCAAGACCGCGCTGGACACGGCGGCTGAGAAGGACCAGGCGGTCATCGACCTCTACAACTACCTGGTCTCCGCCGCGACGAACACGAACAATCTGCACGATGCGCCGCCGCAGGCCTCGCTCAGCCTGGCCCCGGCGTCGAAGGCCGCGCCGCAGGCGGGGTCCAAGGTCGCGTTCACCCTGGTCAGCAACACCTCGGCCGGGTCGATCTCGGTCGCGCTGAACGATGCGCACAAGACCGGCGCCAAGCTGGTGGACGCCACCGGCAAGGCCATCGCCGCGCATGCGACGTTCAAGGCCGGCGACACCGTCTACGTGCAGCTGCCGAACACGCCGACCAGCGGCGACGTCTCCCTGACCGCCACGGGCACCGTCAGCGGCATCCAGGCGGGCCGGGTGTTCCTGAGCGCCGACGGTGCACCGTCGCAGAACCTGATCCTCGCGCAGGCGCAGAGCGTCCCGGTGTCCGCGAGCGCCGACGTCAAGTGGGTCCCGGCGACCGTGCCGACGACCACTCCCAGCAGCTCGCCGTCGACAGCGCCGAGCTCGCACCCCTCCACGTCCGCGCCAAGTACGCACCCGTCGACCACTCCGAGCGCGTCAGCTTCCACGCCCACCACCCCGACCACCCCGACCACCGGCGGCCTGGCCCACACCGGCGCCGGGAACACCGCGCCGCTGGCCGGCGGGGCGCTGGCGCTGGTCGCGGCGGGCGGGGGGATGATGGTTTACACCCGCCGCACCAAGAAGCAGGGCTCGCATTCGTGATGCGGTAGCACTCCCACTGCACCCCGCGCGGCACGTATTGCGTGGTGCGTCGGAGCCCCGTGGCGCCGGGAATCCCAGGCTGCTGCGGGGCTTTCGGCTTTGCTGTTAGCTCTAGTCGTAGGACTGGAGATAGGGCGACCGGTTGCCAGATGGCTCTCAAGTAGCCGCCAGGTGGGAGTCAGTTGGCCGCCGTCCCCGCGAACCCGTACCGCATCATCCGCAGCAATCGCCGCGCGTGTCCGGGGCCGGTTCCGGCGATCGCGGCCGCGTATGTCAGGGCCAGCAGTTCGTCGACGGTGACGTCGGGGCTCACCGCGCCGGCCTCGCGGGCGCGCTCGTACAGGTCGCCTGCGACCGTGCGCATGACTGTGTGCCAGGCGTCGAAGAGTTCGGTGCGGCGTTCGGCGCTGTTCTCCGTTCCGGCGAGGGCGAGCGCGCGCTTGGTCGCGACGTGGACCACGAACCGGTCCAGCCACATGAACAGCGCCTCCTCCGGCGCTGCCGCCTCCAGGAGCATCGCGCCGCTGGTGCACAGATCCGCGACCTCGTCGACGTAGACCGCCACGATCAGGTCGGCACGGGTGGGGAAGTTGCGGTAGAGCGTGGCGTTGCCGACGCCGGCACGGCGCGCGACCTCGTCGAGGGCGACGTCGAGACCTTGCTCGTCGAACAGCTCCTTCGCAGCCGCGACCAAGGCCTGGACGTTCTTCGCTGCGTCGGCGCGCAGGGGACGCCGCGGCGCTGCGGGTTTCGGGTCCGCTGCCGGTGCCTTGCGATCGGCCATCGTCACGTCCTCGGTTGCTAAATGGGGAACTCCCCACTTAGCCTAACGCACCATGACGCTCTCCTGGGAAGACCACGTCGCGATCAACGAACTGATCGCCCTGCACGGCCACCTGTGCGACAACGGCGACCTCGACCGCCTGGACGAGGTGTTCACCCCCGACATCGCCTACGACGTAAGCGACTACGGCTTCGGCATCCTGCACGGCCTCGCCGCGAACCGCGACGCCGCACTGGCGCTGGGCGACCGGAACCCGGTCGGACACCACGTCACGAACGTGATCCTCACCGAGCACTCCCCCAACCTGGTCCACGCGAAGTCCAAAGGCATCGGCATCGCGAAGAACGGCACCTGCGGAAGCGTGACGTACGACGACACCGTCGTACGACTGGAGCACGGATGGCGCATCAGCGAACGAATCGTGCGCGCCCGCCGCGTGCCCCTCAGCGGCTGACTCACCCGAACGGCCACACCACGGTGGGCCACGCACGGCGGCGGACGCTAGCGTCCGCAGTGGCGGCGGCCGCAGAGCAGCCGGTGCTCGAGAAGGGCGGTGACCGACCATGAACCCGCGACCTTCGGACCACGAGCCAGGCTCCGGCACCGCGACGAGCGCGAACACCGCCGCCGACGCCACCGCGCCGCCGAACACCTCCGCCAGCACCAGCCCGCCCGGCACCGCCGACCTGCCCGCCGCGCCGCACACTGCACTCTCCACCACCAGCACCAGCACGCCCGGCAGCTCCGACCTCCCCGGCAAAAGTGCCCCGACCAGCGCCACCGCGCAGCCGAGCACCTCCGGCAGCACCATCCCGCCCGGCACCAGCACTACGGCCAGCACCACCGCCCCACCTAGCGCGACCAGCGCGATCAGCGCGGCCACCACGCAGCCGAGCGCCTCCGCCGACACCAGTCCGCGCACCACCAACGTCCCGCCCGGCACCAGCACTACGGCCAGCACCACCGCCCCGCCTAGCGCGAGCACCGCGACCAGCGGGCAGCCGAACACCTCCGCCAGCACCAGTCCGCGCGCCACCAACGTCCTGCCCGACGCGAGCGCCCCGGCCAGCGCCGCGTCCGCACCGCCGAACACCTCCGCCAGCACCAGCCCGCCCGGTACTAGCACTGGGGCCAGCACCGCCGTCCCACCCCGCACGAACACTGCGGCCAGCACTACCAGCCACCCCGGCGCCACCAGCTTGCCTGGTGCGAGCACCGTGTCCAGCACCACCGAGCAGCCCGCCCCGACCTCCGCAACCGACGCCACCCGGCAGCCACAGCCAAGCACTACCGGCCTTCCCGCCGCGAGCACCGTGTCCAGCACCACCGAGCGGCCCGCCCCGACCTCCGCAACTGGCGCGACTCGGCAGCCGCCGGCGAGCGCGCCCGCCCCCGCCGCCGCTCCCCCGCACCCGACCGGCCTCGCCGCCGGCCTCCTGGCCTGGTTCGCCGAGCGGCCGCCCGCCGCGGGGTCCGCCGTCATGGCGACGGGCATCATCTCCGTCGGGTTGCGGCAGGTGGGGGCGAGTGTCCTGTCCTACGTCGCGTTGGCGCTGGCGGGGGTGCTGTGGCTCGCGTTGGCGGAGGACTTCGCGCGGCGGCTTCTGTGGGAGCGGGGGCGGTGGGCGTCCGAGTCGCACACGCCTGCCGCTCTGACCGGGGTCGCGGCGACGACCGTGCTGGGCGTGCGGGTCAGTCTGGCGGGGTGGCAGGGGGTGGCCGTCGCGCTGCTGGTCCTCGCGGCGGTGCTGTGGCCGCTGCTGTTGTGGGCGGTGTTGCGTCATCTGAAGCCGAACATGCCCGGGGCGGTGTTCCTGATCTGCGTCGCGACGCAGGGGATGGCGACCCTGGGAGCCACGCTCGCCGCCGCGCTGCCGGCGCGGTGGCTGCTGTGGCCCGCGCTGGTGTTGTTCGTTTTCGGGCTCGGCCTGTACCTCTACGCGCTCGGCCACTTCGATGTCGCGGGCGTCCGGGACGGTGCGGGCGACCACTGGGTCGCCGGCGGTGCGCTGGCCATCTCGGCGCTGGCGTGCGCGAAGCTCACCGAGGCCAAGTACTGGACCGGTGCGCTGCACAGCACGCTGCGGGTGACCGCCCTCGTGCTGATCGCGCTGGCCTGGACCTGGTGCGTCGTCCTCGCCGCGGCCGAGATCCGATGGCCACGGCTCCACTACGACGTCCGCCGCTGGGCCACGCTCTTCCCGATCGGCATGATCGGAGCGGCGACGTCGGAGGTAGCGAAAGCCACCGGCTGGAGCCACCTCACCGGCCTGGGACACACGATGGTGTGGATCGCCGCCGCGGCATGGATTGTGGTCTTCATCGGTCTGGTCAGGGATGTCACCGGCCAGATTCGGCATACGGATCCAGGCGAACCCGCCCCGGCCACCAAGCACAGCGGATAGTCGTAGAGCGCCAGGTGCGCCGGGACGTGCGCACTGCCGAACAGCGGCTCGTACCCCAGCATCGCCCCGCACACGCCGATCAGCACGCCCAACAGCGCGATCGCACGTCCGGCGTGCGTCTCAGAGGACTTCGAGACAAAGCTCAGGGGCCGCCCGAAGAACGGACGACCCCTGAGCCCACGTGCTCACATATTCACATACTCACATCAGCACACAACAAACGCCTACCGAGCCACGCGCCCGCCGACCGCCTTCGCGACCTGCGCCTCGACCGCGTCCGACACGGCCACCGGGCCGCCGAACAGCTCGACCGAGCCCCCGGCCAGCGCCTGGCTGAACCCGTGCAGCGCGGTGGCGGTCCCGTCGGGCAGCTTCACCGGGTCGGTGAGCAGCAGCGGGCTGTGCGCGGCGGCCAGCATCGCGGCGCCGGTCAGGGCGTCGGCGAACTGCGTGCCGGTGGCGACGCCCACGGTCTGCGGCGCCGAGAACGTGCCGGCCACCATCGAGGCCGTGGCGTACCGGTCCCAGCCGGCGAACTGTGCCGAGGCGTCGCGGTTCGGCAGGTGCGCGGCCGCGGCCACGGCCTGGCCGCCGACCGCCGCCACCGAGTGCGCGCCGGCCACGAAGCCGGCGACGGCCGGGGACAGGGTGCGGTCGTCGGTCAGCAGGATCGCCGCCGGGGTGCCGGTGCCGCCGCCGTAGGTGGCCGAGAGCGGGCCGGCCGTCAGGGCGTCGGCGAAGTCGTGGCCGGTGGCCAGGATGACGTTGCCGGACGGGTCGCCGAGCTGGTTCGCGATCTGCAGCGAGGTCGCGTACCGGTCGGCGCCGCCGAGCCGGGTGATCTGCGCGGCCGGCAGACCCAGCGCCGAGACGACCTTGTCGGAGACCGCGTTCTGTCCGCCCAGGACGTAGACCTTGCCGCCGGGCGCCAGGACCCGGTGGATCTCGGCGACCACGGCCGGGTCGGCCGCGTGCGAGGGGGTCAGCAGCAGCGGGCCGCCCTTCTCGGTGGCCAGCGGGACGCCGGACAGCGCGTCGGGGAAGGTCTCGCCGGTGGCCAGGACCACGGCCGAGGCCGAGCCGGCCTTCGGGAACGAGGACTGCGACACGGTGATCGCCGTGCCGTAGCGGTCCGCGCCCGACACGCGCTTCACGACCGGGGCGTTCGGCGCGGTCGGCTGCACCGGCGCCACCGAGGCGACCTTGGACAGGTAGTCGTCGGCCGGCGAGCCCAGGCCCGTGGCGTCGTCGTAGCCGGCGGCGGCGAGCAGCGAGGAGTCCTGTCCGGCCCGGTACATGGTGCCGTGCGTCGGGGTCACGGCCGACTGGTGGATGCCCTCGAGCACCTGCGGCTGGCCCGCCGGGTGCGCGGTCACGTCGTGGAACGCCGAGGTGCCGTTCAGCGCGTACAGCGCCGGGTTGGCGAAGCCGAGCGGCTTGTTGCCCGCGGCCTGCTTGGCGTCGGCCTGCAGCGCCGAGAACTCCGGAGCCGCGACCGAGGTGCCGCCCATGCCGCCCTCGCCGTACTGGCCGGCGGCGGTCATGCCGGTCATGCCGACCAGCACCGAGGTGGCCAGCGCGCCGTTCATCGCGACGTCCGGCACGGTCCGCATCGGGCGCGTGGTGCCGTGGCCGCCGGAGGGGTTGTTCGCCAGCGCCGCCGGCACGACACCGGCCTGGTAGAACGGCTGCGGGATGTCCTCGGAGGTACCGCCGCCGCCCCCGAAGTAGAACGAGAACGGCACGGTCTGGGTCTTGCCCGGGCCCGGCTGCCAGGCCTTGTCGCCCTGCGAGGCGACGGCGGTGTGGTCGCCCATCGCCGCTTCCCAGGCGTAGTTCCCCTTGGCGTCGGTGGCCAGCGTGGTGCCGCCGACCGAGGTGACCCACGGCGAGCTGGTCGGCCACTCGGTCTGCTTGCGCGCCGAGTCCGGGACGCAGTTCGCGCCGCCGCCGGCAAAGTTGGCCGGGTCGTCGTCGCCGCAGTCGCCGGAGGAGAAGTCGAAGCCGACACCCTCCAGGGCGCCCTTCTGGAAGATCCGGTCGTAGCCGGCTATCAGCGCCGGGTCCAGGTCCTGGCCGTCGCTGGTGTGCATGATCTCGCCCCAGGAGTTGGAGACGACATCGGCCAGGTGGTTGTCGACGATCTTCTCCTCGGCGGCCATCAGGTCCGCGTCGGTGCAGGAGTTCGCGCCGACGTAGACGATGTTGGCGTCGGGGGCCAGACCGTGCGTCATCTCGACGTCCAGCGCCTCCTCGCCGGCCACGCCCGCGGTCCCGCCGCAGGCCTGCTGGTTCGTCCACTGCGACGGGTCGAACATATCGGTGTACTGGCCCTGGGCGAAGGGCTTGTCACCGTGCGCGGTCGCGAACTGGTTCGCGTCGGCCCGCATGTTCGCCGAGCCGTACCAGTCGACGACCGCGATGGTCGCGCCCTTGCCGGTCATGCCGGACTTCGTCACGCCGTAGGCGTCACGCAACTGCTGCGGCGTGTACGAGCACGGCAGCAGCGCCGTCGGGCCCGGGTTGGCGCCGGCCGGCCACGCGGTGCTGGTGGTCGCGCCCCAGGAGGGCGAGCAGTTCTGGTTCGCGGCGTTGCTCGCGTTGACCTTCGCGGAGTCCGCGTGCACCCGCACCGAGGCCTGCGACAGGCCCGAGATGCCGTTGACGTAGTCGGCGACGTCGGCCGGGATCACCGCGGCGGCGGAGGCCGCGTACTTCACCGAGCCGTCGGTGCCCTGGTAGTCCTTGATCTGCGTGCCGAAGGCACGCTGCACGGCGGCGGAGTCGCCGACCGCGTCGATCCAGTCGCTCTGCACCGCCGAGACCTTCAGCCCGGCGCCGGTCAGCCACTTCTGCACCGCGGCGACCTGCGCCGGCGTCGCCCCGAAGCGCGCCTGCACCTGCGCCGGGGTCAGGTAGTGCTGGAAGTCCGGGCTGTTCGGGTCGGACGCGGCGCGCGCCGCGGCGGCCAGCCCCGCCGGGTCCTGCCCGGTCAGGTACACCCGGGTGCTGATCTGCTGTGCGGCCGGCAGGGCCCCCCGATCCTTGTCCGCCGTCGCCCACGCCGGGTGCGCGTCGGTCAGGATCTTGTTGGTGGTGTTGTGGTGCTGCGTGTCGGCCTGCGCGGGCGAGGCGGACGCGGACGCGGCGACAAGCGCGATGGCGACGGGGAAGACCCCCGCCATCACAGCCTGCGCACGCCGCCGCTGAGCGGCGTTGGGCATTGATGGATTCCCTTTCCCCTGTGGTGGCATCCGCCCTGTCCGAAGTGCCGCCGGAGCAGCAACTTCATGAAATCTTCAGGAACGGCGACTGATGTCTATCCACTGGGGAACCCGCAGGACAAGATCCGGTACGAGACCGTGACCGGTTCGTGTCCTGCAGACTCCGGAATCATGCGTGAGCTGTGGGGTTTCTCACTCCCCGAGGAATCCGTAAGAGCCCACCAATGTCGCGGCACCGCGCTGCGCCGGGGCGACGACGCGGTCCGCGACGTTCTGCTGGAAGGCCTGGAAGGCGGCCAGCGGGCGCAACGGATCGGCGTCATCGTCGTCGTAGGCGACGAGGTGGACGAAGCTTACGCCGTCCTCCATCCGGAAGGTCGCGTAGTGCAGGCCTTGGGGCTTCTCGGCTTTGAGTTGCGCGAAGACGGCCTCGACGAGGCGCTGGTTCTCCTCGGCCTGGTCCGGCTTGACTTCGTACTGGATGATATGGGTACTCATATCCGATCTGTCTCCTCTGGGAGTTTCAGAGCCCTCGCAGCGCACGTTCTGCGCCGGTCGCCTGTCTCCCATACAGACCCGCGCGCCGGGCAAAACTGGTCGCGGGCCGGCGGGCTCTCCGCCTGCGAGCGTGTCGCACACCGTCCCACCTGCGACGCCGTACTACGGTGACGACCGTGACCTCGCCGACAGCGCAGCCGGAGCAGCCCGAGCAGCCTGAGAAGCCCGCGCAAGCCGAGCAGGCCGACCAGGCCAAGCAGCCCGAGCAGTCTGAGAAGCCCGAGCAGCCGGCACAGCCCGGGCCGCCGCACCACCGCGCCACCGCGCGCATGCTGGTCCGCCGCCCCAAGCTGTGGCTGATCCCGGCCGTCCTGGCGGCGCTGGTGGCGCTCCTGCTCTCGCTGCTCTACATGGGCGGCATCCTCGACCCGAACGGCAACCTGCACCACCTCCCGATCGCGCTGGTCGACGCCGACACCGGCGCCCCGCCGCCGGGCCAGCAGCAGAACATCGGCGCGCAGGTGGCGCAGGCGGTGGTCGCCGGGTCGCCGTCGGGGCAGTTCGACTGGAAGCGGGTCGGGCCGGCCGAGGCGCAGGACATGCTGGCCTCGGGCAAGGTCTACGGCGCGCTGGAGATCCCCGCCGACTTCACCGCCTCGCTCGGCGCGCTCGTCACCGGCGGCGGCACGGTGCGCCCGACGATCACCGTGCTCACCAACCCGGGCCTGGGCAGCCTGGGCTCCTCGCTGGCCTCCCAGGTCACCCAGAACGCGGCCCACCAGTCCTCGCTGACCATCGGCAAGCAGCTCGCCGCCGCCCCCGCGGCCTCCGGTCTGGACGGCACCGCCCGGCTGCTGCTGGCCGACCCGGTCGCGGTCACCGTCCAGGTCGGCCACGCCATCGGCCGGCACAGCGGCCTGGGCCTGACCGCCTTCTACTACGCGCTGCTGCTGGTCCTGGCCGGCTTCATCAGCGGCAACCTGATCCACTCCGGCGTGGACACCGCGCTGGGCTACGCCGACAGCGAGATGGGTCCCTGGCACACCCGGCGCCCGACCGTCCCGATCACCCGGACCCAGACCCTGGTGCTGAAGATGGTGATGACCGCCGGCATCTCGCTGCTCACCACCAGCATGGTGATGTTGGCGTGCATCGCCATCCTCGGCATGGACGCCAGCCACATCCCGCTGCTGTGGATCTTCTCCTACTGCGCGTGCCTGGCGATCGGGCTGGGTGTGCAGGCCATCAACGCGGCTTTCGGCGGCATCGGCCAGCTGGTGTCCATGTTCGTCTTCATCGCCCTGGCCCTGCCCTCCTCCGGGGCGACCGTCCCACTCCAGGCGGCGCCGACCATCTATCGCTTCCTCGGCTCCTTCGAGCCGATGCGCCAGCTCGCCGGCGGCGTCCGCGCCATCCTGTACTTCGACGCCCGGGGCGACGCCGGCCTGATGCGCGCCTGGCTGATGATCATCGTCGGCGTCGCCGGGGCCCTGGTCTTCGGCTTCGCGATGACGCAGTACTACGACCGCAAGGGCCTACGGCGGCTGACACCGCAGCCGATGCCTCCGCAGACGGACTAGCTGGCGACCGGCCCTCCCGTTCGCCGTCGGAAAACACGGTTGCCACGCCGTAGGCCACTCCGTCACGGTGGACCCCGTGCCGAAGCCACCGTCACCGATCCGGCAAGCCGCGTCACGCTTGTCGCATCCGCTGTCCACGCTCAAAGCCTCGCGGCGCGTTCGGGCCGTGCGCCTGCTGACCTCGGTCAGCCCGGCGCTGACCTGGACCGTCGCCGCGTTCGTCGTCGCCGAGGCGGTGCTGCCGAACCTCACGCTGATCGCGATGGGCCGCGCCACCGGCCGCATCCCGGCCGCCGCCCGCGACGGCCTGAGCTCCGGGGCGGGCCACTCGCTGCTGGTCGCGCTGGCCATCGCAGGGGTCTGTTACGGCTTGTCGCTGCTGCGCGGTCCGGCGCAGGACGCGCTGTCCTCCGTCGTGCGGGCCCGCATGGTGGTCGCGCTCCAGCGCCGGCTGGTGACGGCGGTCAGCGCCCCGGCGGGCATCGCGCACCTGGAGGACGCCGAAACCCTGGACCGGCTGGCCAACGCGCAGGGGCAGCTGATGAACGCCGCCCCGGCCGACGCCCCGATGACCATCGCCTCGCAGCTCGGCGGCTGGCTGTCCGGCACGATGGCCTGCGTCGTGCTGTCCACCTTCCGCTGGTGGCTGGGACTGGCGATGTTCGCGGCGTGGATAGCCGTCCGGCACCCGCTGGGCCAGCTGATCCGCACCCGGGTCAGCAGCTTCCGGGCCGCCGGCGTGCCGCTGCGGCGCGCCTGGTACCTGTTCGCGCTGGCGACCCGGCCGGGCGCGGCGAAGGAGGCGCGGGTCTTCGGCCTCGGCGGCTGGCTCGCCGCCGAGCACCGGACCCACTACGTCAGCGGCCTGACTCCCACCTGGCACGAGATCCGACGCCAGGGCCGGCGGGTGGCAACCGTCGCGATCGGGGTCTTCGCGGTCTTCGCGCTCGGCGCCGGGACGCTCGGCTGGGCCGCGTACCACCGCGAGATCGGCCTGGGCACGCTGGCGGTGATGCTGACGATGCTGCCGTCGTCGATGTCGGTGGGCACGGTCTCGATGACCGACTTCCAGCTGGAGATGATGCTCACGGCGCTGCCCGACCTCGACGAGCTGACCGAGTCGCTGGAGCCGAGCGCCGACCCGGTGGACAGCGCGGCCGGGACCGTCGACCCGGCGGGCATGCCGGCCCGGGACGTGGTCTTCGAGCACGTCGGCTTCCGCTACCCCGGCAGTGAATCAGAGGTCTACAGCGACCTGAATCTGACGCTGCACGCCGGGGAATCGACCGCATTGGTGGGGATCAACGGAGCCGGCAAGACCACGCTGGTCACGCTGCTGGCCCGGCTGCGCGATCCGGGCCACGGCCGGATCCTGGTGGACGGCGTACCGCTGAACGACCTGAAAGTCCGCGACTGGCAGAAGCAGATCGCCGTCGTCTACCAGGACTACACGCGCTACCCGCTCACCGCCGAGGACAACATCACGCTGAACCTTCTAGGGGGTCCGGTCGACGAAGCGGCGTTCGCGCAGGCCGTCGAGCGTGCCGGCGCGAAAGACCTGGTCGAGGGGCTGTCGAACGGCCGACACACGATCCTGTCCCCGCAGTACGAAGGCGGGACCGACCTGTCCGGCGGACAGTGGCAGCGCATCGCTTTGGCCCGCGCGCTGTACGCGATCTCCCGCGGCGCGACGGTCCTGATCCTGGACGAGCCGACGGCGCAACTCGACGTGCGCGCCGAAGCAGCGTTCTACGAACGGTTCCTGGAGATCACGCAGGGCGTGACCAGCATCGTGATCTCGCACCGGTTCTCCACGGTCCGCCGGGCCGACCGCATCGCGGTGCTGGACGGCGGCCGGATCACCGAGCTCGGCAGCCATTCCGAGCTCCTGGCCCGCGCGGGGACCTACGCGGACCTGTTCACCAAGCAGGCGGCGGCATTCACCGGGGGACGGAAGAGGGCATGAGCGGTACGGCGGCACCAGACAGCGGCAACGGCGCGGGGCCGGACGGAGCTCGCGGCGCGGCCCGCGAATCGGCCCCGAACGCGGCCCCGAACGCGGCTCCGGACGCGGCTCGCGACGCCTCCTCGAACGCGGCTCGTGGCGCTGCCCCGGCCACGGCTCCCGGCGCCGGCCCGAACGCGGCTCCCGCTGCGGCCTCGGACACGGCTCCCGCTGCACCTCCGGATTCGGCTTCTACCACAACCCCCGCCGCCCCCGAAGAAAAGCCACCCCGCAGCTTCGAACCGGCCCGCCGCCGCCAGCGCCGCCGCCTGTTCGGCGTCCTGGTCGGCTCCGGCTTCCGCGCCGCCCCGGGCATGATGACCGCCGCGACGCTGATGAGCCTGCTGGGCACCGCGGCCTCGGTCAGCTACCCGATCGGCTACCGCATCCTGGTCGACGCCGCGCTGCACCACGACGGCGCGCGCGTCGTGGCCGGCGTGGTGGTCGTGGCGGTCCTGTTCGGCGCCGGCTGGCTGCTGCAGAACCTCGCCGTCGCGCAGGGCTCGCCGCTGACCGACGTCGTGAACGTCTACCACGCCGAGCGCCTCGCCGGGATGGTCAACGACATCCCGGGCCTGGAGCACTTCGAGGACCCCGAGGTCCTGCGGGAGGTGGAGCAGCTGCGCGACGGCCGCCGCGGCCTGGCCGCCGCGCCCCGCCAGATCACCGGCATGGTCTCCAACGCCATCCGGATCGGCACCATCGCCGTCCTGCTGGCCACCGTCTACCTGCCGGTCCTGCTGGTCCCGATCGCCGCCATCGCCCCGGCGCTGGCCAGCCGCCGCGCCTCGAAGATCGCCAAGAAGAGCGAGACCGACCTGGCCGACGACCGGCGACTGCTCGGCGACCTGTTCGTGATCACCACCTCCGCCGACACCGCGAAGGAACTGCGCACCTACGGCATCACCGACGACCTGGCGGCCCGCCACCACCAGCTCGGCGACGCGGTGCGCAAGTCCGCGGTCGGCGCCGCGCTGCGCGGTGCGGCGTGGGAGGCCGCGGGGTGGCTGTTCTACGCGGCGTTCTTCATCGCGGCGATCGTCGTGCTGGTCCTGCGGGCCACCCACGGCCAGGTCTCGCCGGGGCAGATCGTCATGGTCGTCAGCCTTCTGCGAAGGGTGCAGAGCCAGCTGTCCACGGCCTCCGACACCGCCGGCAGCCTGGCGAACTCCATCCGCAACGCCAAGCGCATGCTGTGGCTCCAGGACTACGCGAAGACCCAGATCCCGACCGGCACGCTGGAGGCGCCGCGGACCCTGGCCGAGGGCATCCGCCTGGACCACACCGCGTTCGCCTACCCGAACTCCGACAAGCAGGTACTGCACGACCTCCTGCTGGACCTGCCCGCCGGCTCCACGGTCGCGCTGGTCGGCGAGAACGGAGCCGGCAAGACCACCCTGGTCAAACTGCTGACCGGCATGTACGCGCCGAGCGAAGGCAGGGTCCTGATCGACGGCACCGACCTGGCCGAGCTGGACCTGGCCTCGTGGCGCGGCCGGCTCACCGCGACGTTCCAGGACTTCGTCCGCTACCAGACGCCGGCCCGCCAGGCCGTCGGCGTCGGCGACCTGCCGCGGATGGACGACGACGCCGCGCTGGCCTCGGCGGTGGAGCGCGCGGAGGCCGGCACAGTGCTGGCGCAGATGCCGGACGGCCTCGACACCCAACTCGGCCGCTACTTCCCCGGCGGCCGCGAACTGTCCGGCGGCCAGTGGCAGCGCGTGGCACTGGCCCGCGGCCAGATGCGCGAACAGCCGGTGCTGACGGTCCTGGACGAGCCCACGGCCGCACTGGACGCGATCACCGAGGCGGCGGTGTTCGACCGGCACGTGCGAATCGCCGCCGAGCGCCGCGAGCAGGGGGCGATCACGCTGTTCGTATCGCACCGGTTCTCCACGGTGCGCGCGGCGGATCTGATCGTGGTGCTGGACGGCGGCCGGGTCGTGGAGACCGGCAGCCACGAGGAGCTGATGGCTGCCGACGGGCACTACGCGCAGCTGTATACGTTGCAGGCGCGCGCCTATCTAGATGACGCCGAACCGAGCAAGTAGATAGCGTCTCGGGGCAAAGGATCCGGGTCTGAAACTCAAGTGGGGGCAATAGATTGATACGTGGGGCGAGATCGGCGGCGGTGGTCTGTGTGGCCGTGCTGGCGACGGGGTGCTCGAGCTCGGCCGGCAGTAAGCCGCATTCCTCGGCCGAGTCGCATTCCTCGGCCGGATCGGCTTCGTCGGCCGGGTCTCAGGGCGGTGGGAAACCGACCGCGGCGACAGCACTGGCCGCAGCGCCGGGTGCCGTGAAGGCGGCAAAGACCATGACGCTCGACGAAACCGGAACGTCCAACGGCCAGACGGCCCACATCACCGGCAAGTTCGACTACAGCGGGACCTTCAAGGGCCAGATGAGCCTGACGGTCACCGGCGGCACGCCGACCACTCCCGGAAGCGGTTTTCCCGCCAAGTCGGACACACTCGTGAACGGCGACCAAGGCTTCGAGCCGGTCGACCAGGACAAGGCGCCTACCGTGGGCGCTGCCTTGGTGAAAGCGTTGAACGGCAGGCACTGGGCCCAATTCCCGGTGCCGGACAGTATTCCGGCAGCGACAATTCTGCAGAAGTATCTCGTGGGCGGCTTGGCCGCTGCTTCCGATGACTATCTTTACAACGCCCTGGCCGCGCTGCTGTCTTCGGGCGTGCTGGTCCCCGACACAGCACCGCAGACCGGCGGGACCTTCCACTACACCGGGACGCTGGACGACCCGGCGCTGAAGACCGCGAAGTTCACCAACACGCAGCTCCAGGGCATCACAGACGACATGACCACCCGCAACATCATGGCGGAGAAGATCGAGGTCTGGCTCGCGCCGAGCGGCTTGCCGACCGAGCTCAAGTTCAGCGAGACGAGCAGCAACACCTCCTACGGCGACCCGCCGGTCAGCGGCGATGTGCACTTCACGTGGGGGCAGCCGGTGACGGTGTCCGTGCCGGCCGCTTCGGACGTGGCCAGCCAGGCTGAAGTCGACAAAGCTCTCACGGCGCTCAGCGCACAGACGAGCTAGGCCGGACCGACGCCCCACCGATCCGAAAGAAACGCCCCAGGCGTCCTAGATGACGACGACGCGCTTGCCCAGCGTGTGCCGTCGCACGAAGTCGGCGCACGCCTGCGGGCCTTCGTCAAGGCTGTAGCGGCGGGCGATCGTGGCGCGGAGTTCGCCGCGTGCGCCGGCTTCGGCGACGTCGTGCATGGAGGCGAGTTCGGCGTCCATGTCGAGGATGAAGCGGAGCTCGACGTCGTCGCGGCCGAGCATGTCGGGCGTGGTGATCGGGAAGGTGATCGTCAGGACTCTGCCACCGGGGCGCAGGGCTTTGGCCACGGCGGCCAGGCGGTCGCCCGGCAGCACCACGTTGATCGCCACGTCGACGTCGGCTGGATAGTCAGACTCCTGATAGCCGATGATCTCGTTGGCGCCGAGTGCCTGCACCGTCTCGGCGTCACCGTCCGCGTCGGTCGCCGTGGCGATCACATGCGCCTTGGCGGCAGCGAGCAACGGCAGCAGCGCCGTTCCCACGCCTCCGGTCGCCCCGACCAGCAGCACCCGCTCCCCCGGCTGCACGTTCGCGGCTCGCGCAGTCGCCAGCGCGGCCTGGCCGGCCGTGGCGAGCGCCGCGGCGTCCGGGGCGGCGAGTGCGGCGGGGCGGTGCGCGATGAGCGGCGTGTCCGCTTCGACGACGGCGTACTCGGCCATCGCGCCGGTGCCGAGCGAGGGACGCGTGCCGGCCATGGCGCGCAGCACCCTGGGGACGGCCGTGCCGAACACCTCGTCGCCGACGGCGTAGGTCTGCACGCCCTCGCCGATCTCGGTGACGGTTCCGGCGAAGTCGACGCCCGGGATGTAAGGGAACTGAGCCTCGACCACGCCACGGAACTCACCGCCGGGCAGCTTCACGTCGGCCGGGTTGACGGAGGCGGCGGCGATCCGCACCCGCAGCTGCCCCGGCCCGGGCCGCGGTACCGGGACGTCGGCGACCGTGTACTGCTCCGGCGGGCCGTAGTCGGTGGCGACGACGGCCTTCATCACGTTCGATTCCTGCTTGTCCACTACCCCTCCAGAAACGGACCGGGCGGTCAGGTTCCGCCCGCGAAGAGGCTAGCGATAAGCGGACCGCCCGGTCAACTTGTTAGGCTGCGGCCGTGAGCACCCCTCCGACCACGCCTGCAACGACCACGAGCCCGGCGGCCGCTGCGGCCTCGGCTACCACGCCCGAAGCCTCCCGCCCCCTGCGCGCCGACGCCGCCCGCAACCGCGCGCTCCTGCTCACGGCCGCCGCCGACGAGTTCGCCGAGCACGGCCTGGAAGCCTCCGTCGCGGACATCGCACGCCGCGCCGGCGTCGGCAAGGGCACGGTCTTCCGCCACTTCCCGACCAAGGACGACCTGATCGCCGCGATCGTCCTGGACCGCGTCGAAGACCTGCGCACCGTCGGCGAGCGCCTGCTGGCAGCCGCCGACCCGGGCGCGGCCCTGCTGGAGTTCCTGATCGCCGCCGGCCACCAGCGCCAACAACGCGACCTGTCATTCCTGATGGCCGCCGGAGAACTGAAACCCGAAGTGAAGCAGGCCCAAGCCGCCCTGTTCCAAGCCATCGAGGACCTGGTCGCCCGAGCCCGCACAGCCGGCGCGGTCCGCCCCGACGTCACCGGCACCGACGTCTTCCTCCTGATGTGCGCCCCGAACTACGTCAGCGGCTACGTCCCCGACGCCCCGCCGGACCTGTGGCGCCGCTACCTCGCGATCATCTTCGACGGGCTGCGGCCCGAAGGCGCGCACGCGCTGCCGCAGCCCGCTCCCACTCTCTGAACCGCCCGCTCGGTCCGGGTTCGACGCCGTCGCGAGCCGGTTCGGTCAGGTCACACCGCCACCGGCGCCTTGATCGCCGGATGCGGGTCGTATCCGAGAACTGCGATGTCCGCGTATACGTACTCGAACAGCGAGTCCGCCGGCTTCAGCTCCAGCGTCGGGAACGGCCGCGCCTCGCGCGTAAGCTGCAGCCGGGCCTGCTCGACGTGGTTGTCGTAGACGTGCACGTCGCCGCCGGTCCAGACCAGGTCGCCGACGGCGAGGCCGGTCTGGGCCGCGATCATGTGGGTCAGCAGGGCGTAGGAGGCGATGTTGAACGGTACGCCCAGGAACATGTCCGCGCTGCGCTGGTAGAGCTGGCAGGACAGTTCGCCGTCGGCGACGTAGAACTGGAAGAAGGCGTGGCACGGTGGCAGGGCCATGTCCGCCAGCTCCGCGACGTTCCAGGCGGAGACGATGATGCGGCGCGAGTCAGGGTTCGTGCGCAGCTGGTTCAGGACCTCGGTGATCTGGTCGATGTGGCGGCCGTCCGGCGTCGGCCAGGAGCGCCACTGCACGCCGTAGACCGGGCCGAGGCCGCCATCGGGGGCGGCCCACTCGTCCCAGATCGTGACGCCGTGCTCCTGCAGCCAGCGGACGTTGCCCTCGCCGCGCAGGAACCACAGCAGTTCGTAGGCGACGGATTTGAAGTGGACCTTCTTCGTCGTGATGAGCGGGAAGCCGTCCTGCAGGCGGTAGCGGAGCTGGTGTCCGAACAGCGATCGCGTGCCGACACCGGTGCGGTCGGACTTGACCGCACCGGTGGTCAGCACGTGCTGGAGCAGGTCTTCGTACTGGGTGTCGGGCATGCGTGCACGGTACCGCCTACGGCGTCGCGGGAGCGCCCACGACGCGGCGCGACCGGATCACGACGCGGCGGGACCCGATCACGGCGCCGCCGGGGCGCCGACCGGTTCGGGCTCGGCGCGGCCGGGCTTGGCGGGCGGCAGCTCCGGCTCGCCGTGCACCAGCCAGTGGATCGCCACCGCGGCGATCGCGCCGACCAGCGGTGCGACGATGAACAGCCAGGTCTGCGACAGCGCGTTGTTGTCCGCGAACAGCGCCGGGCCCAGGGCTCGGGCCGGGTTCACCGAGGTGCCGGTCAGCGGGATGCCGACCAGGTGGATCGCGGTCAGCGCGGCGCCGATCGCGATGCCGGCCACCGGCTTGTCGCCGGCGCCGCGGGTGGCGCCCAGGACCACCAGGACCAGCACCGCGGTGAGGATGATCTCGACCAGGAACGCGCCGGAGCCGGAGATGAACAGGTCGGAGTTCTTGCCCCAGCCTGGCGAGCCGAACGACTTGCGTGAGAACGGGCCGCCGCCCAGCGGGTCGCGCACGGCGCTGGCGATCCAGTGCAGCAGCACCGCGCCGATGATCCCGCCGGCGAACTGCGCCACCCAGTACAGGACGCCGGCGATCGGGGACATCCGCCGCGCCAGCACCACGCCCAGGGTGACGGCCGGGTTCACATGGCACCCGGACACCGGTCCGATCATGTAGACCAGCGCCAGCAGCGTGAAGCCGAACGCCAGGGCGATGCCGATGTCGCCGACGAACTTGCCGGCGCTGGGTTATATGAAGGTCAGATGGCCGTCCCGACCGCCAGCACGACCAGCAGCATGGTCCCGACGAACTCCGCCATCAGCGCCCGCCAGCCGCCTTCGACCTGGTCGAGCACTGATGCGCCCGCTCTGGGTGCATTAGGAGCGTGGGGCGCATCAGGGGCGTGGGGTGCGTGCAGCGATTCCGAGCTCATAAGGCCTCCTCAAGATCAGCCCAGGACCCCACGGTAGGCGCCGCTCCCGGCCGGTGCCCCGGTACGGCAGGGCCGTCCGGGTGGCCGGCCCGGGCCGAAACCCGGCCGGGGCTCGGCGGATCGCCACAGCTGGGAGGTCCCCTGAACGGAAGCCTCAGGCGGCAGGGTGCTGTGCTCAGGCCCGGTGCGCCGCCCACGCCGTGCGCGCGCCGCGCACCACCAGATCGCCGCGCCGCAACAGGAACTCCTCGTCGTCCGGATCGAGCAGGCGGTCCAGGGCGGCGCGGTCTTCGGCGGACAGCTGCTCGGCCAGACGCTCACGCATGCGGCTCGTGATGCTGTGCGCCAGGCGGTTGGCGGCCGGCGGGGCCGGATCGATGTCGAGCTCGAAGACGCGCTTCTCGGCGACCGTGAAACCGACCCGCTCCAGGTGGCTGGTCCAGTCCGGCCAGGAGTTCCAGCCGTTGGCCGCCGAGGCTTTCCGGCACCGTGCTTCCAAGCCCGGATAGACCCCGTCGGGCAGGAAGCGTGGCATCCCGTCCATCTCGACGACCACCAGCAGGCCGCCGGGGTTCAGCGCCGCGTGGATGTCTGCGAGGACCCGGTCGGGGTCGGCGACGTGGTGCAGCGAGGCGCTGGCCCAGGCCAGATCGGCCGTGCCGACCGGGGGCCAGGCGGCGTCGAGGTCGGCCTGGGCCATGCGCAGCCGGTCGGCGATGCCGTGCGCGGCGGCCGCGGCCCGGAGGCGGTCGAGCATGGTCGGCGAGCGGTCGATCACGACCAGCTCGGCGTTCGCGAAGCGGCGGGCGAGCGCCAGGGTCCCGGTGCCGGTGCCCGCGCCGATGTCGAGGACGGTGTGCGGTTCGGCCTTGGTGTGGGAGGCGGCCCAGGAGGTCAGCTCGTCGAGGTAAGGGCCGACCACCTCCGCATCGAGGTCCAGGATGTCCGCCATGGAGGCGTCGGAGGCGGCGTCCGCGTCGTGGTGGTGGCCGTGGCCCTGCTGATGACCGTGCCCTTGGCGGCCGATGTGATCGTGTTCCATGGATCCAGCGTAAGCACGAACTGCGCGAGCAGCATACCATCTTGCCTATGACGCAAGAACCCGACGTCGACGCCATCGTCCGCCAACGCATCCGCAGCCTGCGCCTGGCCCGGGGCTGGACGCTGGACTCGCTGGCCGCGCGCTGCGGCCTGAGCCCGTCCAACCTCAGCCGCATCGAGACCGGCCAGCGCCGCATCGCCCTGGACCAGCTGGTGCCGATCGCGCGCGCCCTGGGCACGACGATCGACCAGCTGGTCGAGCCGCCGGACGAGGCCGGCGTGGTGATCCGGCCCGAACCGGTCTGCGGCACCCCGGGCATGACCAGCTGGCTGCTGTCCCGCGAGCGCTTCCTGAACGGCGTCAGCGTGACCAAGGTGCGGATCACCGCCGAACGCCCCACCGGCCCGGACCAGTTGCGGATCCACCCCGGGTACGAGTGGTTCACGGTCCTGTCCGGGACGGCCGAACTGCGGCTCGGCGAGCGCGTCATCCTGGTCCAGGAAGGCGATGCCGCGGAGTTCAGCACGATGACGCCGCACCTGATCACCGCGCACGGCGCCGCCGTGGAGGTCCTGTCGATCCTGGACCACGAGGGCGAGCGCGCACACCGGCGCGACACCGATCCGCACTAGCCCGCCCGCACCAGCCCGCGCTCAACCCTGACCCGCCGCCTCGCGCCACCCCGCTGACGTCTCCAGACGCCACCGAGACTCCACCCATCCACCCACGCAGCTGCCGCCTCGACCGCCGCGACGCCTACCGCCCCGCGCCCCCGCCGGTCAGATCCCGCGCGAGCACGTCGGCCACCGCGTCGACCACCGCCTCGATCGAGTCCCGCACCCCGGGCGACAGCTGCTCGTCCTCGGTCAGCCGCGCCAGCCGCCGCCGCGCCGACCGGCCGCGCAGGCCCGGATACAGCTCCTCGTCCAGGCCGCAGGCATGCACGATGCTGCCCAGCGCGCGGTCCCCGGGCGAGGAGACGTTCTCGACTCGCGTCCGGACGTAGGCGCACCGCTCCAGGTCCACGAGCACCAGCCGGGACCGGGTCCGGCCGCCGTCCCCCCGACGCTCGATCCGGATCACCCCCCGGTCGGCGAGCAGGGTCACGTACTGGTTCAGCGCCGCCGGCTCCGTGGGCCGCTCGCTGAACCACGACTGCAGCCGCGGCGCGCCGCCCTCGGCGTGCAGCGTGGCCAGCGACCGGTCCACCAGCGGATGGCCGATCGGCCGCGGATCGGCGACCGCGATCCGGCCCTCGGCCACCGCCACGCGCCCGGCCAGGCTCAGGTCCAGCGCCTCGGCCCCCCGCAGCGCCGGACCCATCGCCTCGGCGGCCTGCACGCGTCCGTCGCGCGGGCTGATCGCGAGTAGGAGTAGATCATCCCCGATTGTCACAGGGCCGAGCATAAGGGTGCTTACTACACTGGTGAAAGACGCGGGCGACGACGAACCCTTACATCAGGGCCCGGACGCCGTACGCCGAAGTGCGCGCGGCACGCGAGACAGCGCTGGCGGCGCCGCGCCGTTCGCCGACCGCAGCGCCGCCTGGAAACCCCGTAAGAGGCGCCTTGAGCGACGCTTGAGGCACGCCGAAGATCGACCCCGGGACGCCGCACCACCGCCTCGGCGGGCTCGGCCCGGCTCGGCCGGCTCGGCGCGCTCGGCCGCCTTGGCCGACTCCAGCCGCTTACGCGCTCAAGGTAACCCCCGCCCCCACCCGCCGGAACCAGCGCGGGCCAGGCGAATCATTCGCCACCGAGCATGCCATGTCCGCTGATGAGACACTTTCGGATGAATCCTTAAGTGACAACCCCTAACCGTCGAATAGCGCTTTACCGATCCCTTGCGACGGTCCGTCTGGTGTCATGGTGCTGATCCCGATTGGGTCCGCGACGGTGCCGATCTGCGCGGCCGCCGACAGCGGAGCCGGAAGCCCGAAATCAGGCTCCTTATAAAGGCACTGAAAAGTTGTCAAGATCTACTTATCGGGCAAGTCCAAAGGGTTCGTCAAATGTCTTGACTTCTCATCGCAGCGAATGAAACCTTCGAAGACGTAGCAGTCCAAGCGAGGACAAGAGTGCCGGAAGAAGACAGGACACAGCCGCCTGTCTGCCATGGGGGTCCGGTTTGCACACCGCCCGTCGCAACGCACTGATGTGCGTTCGCGCGCGCCCTCCTTCGAACCCGGTCGTCTTGCCGCGTTGACGGAACGGAGGGGGAATGCCGGTCCAAACCACTTACCCCGGCGTCTACATCGAGGAACTCCCGAGTAGCGTCCGGACCATCATCGGGGTCACCACCTCGGTGACCGCCTTTGTCGGGCAGACCCGCCGGGGCCCGCTCAACCAGCCGGTCACGCTGACCAGCTTCGCCGACTTCGAGCGGCAGTTCGGCGGGATCAGCGCCGACAGCCCGGTCAGCTACGCGGTCTCCCAGTTCTTCGCCAACGGCGGGAACGTCGCGATCGTGGTCCGCGCGGCCGCGGCCGGCACCGGGGCCTCCGCGAGCGAGGCGCTGGCCTCCACCGACAACCAGTCCACCGCGACGGCGTTGACGCTGACCGCGACCGAGCCCGGCGCCTGGGGCGACGCGCTGCGCGTCACCGTCGACTACGGCACCGCCGCGCCGACCAGTACCTTCAACCTCACCGTCTTCGACACCGGCGGCACGATCAGCGAGTCGTACAGCAACCTGTCGATGAGCTCCTCCGACCCGCAGTACGTGGCCTCGGTGGTGAACGCCGGATCAGCGGTGCTCTCGGCCGTCGCGACCGGCAGCGGCCGCCCGGACCCGTCCGGCACGGTCTCCAAGGACTTCCCGGCCACGCTGCCCGACCTCACCCAGAGCTTCCAGGTGGCGATCAGCTCGACGCAGCACGACGTCACCATCTATCAGAGCCCTGCGGACGGGGCCTCGCCGCCGGCCACCGTCGCGGAACTGGCGACGCTGCTCGAACGCAAGCTGCGCGCACTGCCGGACGCGCCGGGCAAGCGGGCCTTCGGGGGCCTGCGGGTCTACGCGGTCGGCCAGAAGATCCAGGTCGTCGCCGGCTCCTCGGACCCGGCGGACACCGTCCGCTTCTCCGGCACCGAGGCCAACAACCTCGGGCTGGAGGGCACGGTCCACCCCCCGGCGTTCGCGCTGGCCGGCGGCACCGACGCCGGCAAGCCGTCGCCGACCGACCTGATCGGCAGCGAGGCGGCCAAGACCGGGATCCAGGCGCTGCGCGACGTGCTCGACGTCAACCTGCTGTGCCTGCCGGAGCTGGCCGCGTACGCGAACACCGTGGACGCGACCACGGTGATCTCGGCCGCCGAATCGCTGTGCCAGGACAAGCGGATGTTCCTGATCGTGGACGCCCCGGCGTCCTGGACGACGCTGGACACCGCGCGGGCGCACCTGTCGGACTTCGACCCGGTGCGCAACGACCACGCCGCGCTGTACTTCCCGGCGCTGGCGGCGGTCGACCCGCTGACCGGGCGCCTGGCGGAGTTCCCGCCGTGCGGCGTGGTGGCCGGCATCATGGCGCGCACCGACAGCCAGCGCGGGGTGTGGAAGGCCCCGGCCGGCACCGACGCGCAGCTGATGGGCGCCTCGGCGCTCACGGTGACGATGACCGACCCGGAGAACGGGCTGCTCAACCCGCTGGGTGTCAACTGTCTGCGAAACTTCCCGGTGGTCGGCCCGGTGGTCTGGGGCGCCCGGACGCTGGCCGGGGCCGACATATTGGCCTCGCAGTGGAAGTACGTACCGGTGCGCCGGACCGCGCTGTTCCTGGAAGAGAGCCTCTACCGGGGAACGCAGTGGGTGGTCTTCGAGCCCAACGACGAGCGGCTGTGGTCGCAGATCCGGCTCAACGTCGGCGCGTTCCTGCGGACCCTGTTCCAGCAGGGCGCGTTCCAGGGCACGTCGGCGAAGGACGCGTACTTCGTCAAGTGCGACAAGGACACCACCACGCAGAACGACATCGACAGCGGCGTGGTGAACATCGTGGTCGGCTTCGCACCGCTGAAACCGGCGGAGTTCGTGGTCGTGCAGATCCAGCAGATGGCCGGACAGCTGCAGGTGTGAGGGGGGGACCCAATGGCGGAATTCACAGTCAACGCACAGCGCTTCGATCCCTACAAGAACTTCAAGTTCCTGGTGGTGTGGGACGGCCGCACGGTCGCCGGGGTCAGCAAGGTCAGCGCCATCAAGCGGACCACCGAGGTGGTCAAGCACCGCAGCGGCGGCGACCCCTCCACGCCGCGCAAGTCGGCCGGGCGCACCGAGTTCGACGGGATCACGCTGGAGCGCGGCATCACCCACGACATGGAGTTCGACCAGTGGGCCAACAAGGTCTGGATGGTCGGCGCGGGCCGCGGGGTGGAGTCCTCGCTGCGCGACTTCCGCAAGGACATCGTGATCGAACTGCTCAACGAGGCCGGCCAGGTCGCGGTGGCGTTCAAGGTGTACCGAGCGTGGGTGAGCGAGTACCAGATCACCTCCGAGCTCGACGGCAACGCCAACGCCGTCGCGATCCAGCACATCAAGCTGGAGTGCGAGGGCATCGAGCGCGATCCGGAGGTCGCCGAGCCCGAGGAGCCCTCGTTCACGTTCCCGTCCTGACCGGTTGAGCCTTTCCACAGGACGGGGCGGAGATGCCGGGGGCGGTGGAGGTGCTGGCGGCCTGGGAGGCCGGGACGACGGCCGGCGCGGCCGAGCGGACGCTGCTGCTGCACGCGCTCGCACGGCCGCGGGCCGGCGTCGCGGACCTGCGGGCGACGGCCGTGGGGCGGCGGGACGCGGAGCTGTTCGCGCTGCGCGGCGCGCTGTTCGGGGACCGGATGGAGGTCGTGGTCGGGTGTCCGGACTGCGGGGAGAAGCTGGAGTTCGAGCTCGGGGTGCGGGCGCTGCTCGGGGATCGGGCGCGTCAGGTCCCTGATGTGCCGGGCTCCGTCGAGCGGGACGGTTCCTCTGATCCGCAGGTACTGCACGTCGACGAAGGTTCGTGGTCGGTCGACTTCCACTCGCCGACCGCGGCCGACCTCGAAGCGGTATCAGGCATCGGCGACGCCGAGGCCGCCCGCAAGGCGCTGCTGGCCCGGATCGTGATCCGGGCCGAACGTTCCGGCCGCAAGCTCGACGCGTCCCGGATCCCGGCGTCGGTCCAGCAGACCATCGCCTCGGCCGCCGCCGAGGCCGACCCGGCAGCCGACGTCCGGCTGGCGATGCAGTGCCCTGAGTGCTCCCAGAAGATCAGCGCGGAACTCGACATCTCCGAATACCTGTGGCGCGAGCTCGACGTCTGGGCCCGCGCGATCCTGTCCGACATCCACCTCCTCGCCTCCTGCTACGGCTGGAGCGAGGACCAGATCCTGGCGCTGAGTCCTCAGCGACGCCGCTACTACGTGGAACGGTGCGTCGATGGCTGACTTCTTCGACCGGCTGCTCGCGAAGTCCGCGTCCGCGCCGGCTCCGCGAACCGCGGACACCGACGGCGTCAGAAGCGCCGCCGCACAGCCTCGGCTGCCGCATCCGTTCGAACGTCCCGGCACGGCCGGGGACCTCGAATGGACCGAGCAGCCGTCATCAGAATCCGAACACTCGAGGCGGGGGAACGCGATGGAGCAGCGGAGCGAGCCGACGTTCGGCACCCGGGCCGCCGGGCCCGCGCTGCCACGCTCCGAGGACCGCGCCGTGACCCGGTCCCGACCGGACCGCCGGTCCTCGACCGACCAGGGCCTCGGTCCTCTTCTTGTCGTACCGGCCGCGGCCGAGCAGCCACTCCCCCGGTCGAATCCGCCGACGCTGCCGGTCGCCGCGTCGCAGAGTTCTTCCAGATCCGCCGTGGTTCCCGCATCGGCCGATTCCTCTGCCGTCGCCTCGTTCCTCGGCTCGCCGACCGACCGCGCTCCCGCCACCGCGATGCCGGCCGCGCGCCAGAGCTCGGCCCAACCGGCGCCGGCGCCGCGAGCCCGCCTCGCCGAACGCGGCGCGCCGCCGGCCCACCGCGCGGCCGCCGCACCGCAACCGCCGTCGGTCACCGTCCGGATCGGGCGGCTGGAGGTCCGCGCTGCGACGCCGGCGCCCGCAGGACCCGCGTCCCGGCCCGACCGCCGGACCCGCGAACCCGCGCTCAAGCTCGACGAGTACCTGGCCCGTGAAGGGGGGCGGCGATGAGCAACTTCCTGGCGGTGGCCACGGCCACCGAGGCGCTGCGGCTGTTCATCGTCCGCGCGCTGACGCCCGACATCCCGTTCGCCGTCAACGTGATCTCCGGCCGGCCGCCGGCCGAACCGCCGGCGGAGCCGACCATCACCGTGTTCCTGTACCAGGTGACGCCGGACCCGTACCTGCGCAACCTGGACGAGCCGATGCGCGCCTCGGACGGCACGCTGCTCAGCCGGCCGGTCGCGGCGCTGGATCTCAGTTACCTGATCACCTTCTTCGGCGACGAGACCCAGCTGGTCCCGCAGCGCATGCTCGGCTGCGTCGTGCGCAGCCTGTACGAGCTGCCGATGCTCACCGACGACCTGATCGCCGAGGCCGCGCAGATGCCGTTCCTGGCGGGCACCGACCTGCCGGCGGCGCCGCAGCGGATCCGCTTCACGCCGACGCACATGGACACCGAGGAGCTCTCGAAGCTCTGGTCGTTCCTGCTCCAGACCAGCTACACCCTGTCGGTGACGTATCAGGCCGCCGCGGTGCTGCTGGACGGCCGCCAGACACCCACGGCCGGCAAGCCGGTCCTGAGCCGCACGCTGACCGCCGTGCCCAGCACCGGCCCGCAGATCAGCGAGATCCTGTCCCGGCCGACCTCCGACCCCGGCGCGGTGCCGCAGCCCGGCCCGGTCCCGTCCGGCAACACGCTGGTCGTCCGCGGCAGCGGCCTGAAGTCCGACGAGGTGCTGGTGCGCTTCGACGCGCTGGAGGTGCCGGTACCCGCCAACCAGGTGCGGGACACCGAGCTGACCATCGCGGTGCCGGCCACGCTGCAACCCGGGACGTACACCGTGTCGGTGGTGCACAACCTGCTGCTCGGCGTGCCGCCGACACCGCACCGCGGGTTCGAGTCCAACGGTGTGCCCATCGTGCGCCAGCCGACAATCACCGGCGCGGTGACGGTGACCGGCAAGACCGGCACGGACCCGGTGTCCGCGCAGCTGGGCGTCACGCTGGACATGCCGGTCGGCGACACCCAGCGAGTCAGCATGCTGCTGGACGAGATCACCCCCGCCGCCGGGACGCAGCCGCGCAGCTACCAGTTCGACGCGCCGTATCCGCTAGGCACGCGCACGAATCCGCAGACGGTGACGGTGCAGGCGACGAACGTCGCGGCCACGTCGTACCTGGTGCGCGTGCAGGTGGACGGCGCGCAGAGCCCGCTCGCCATCGGAGTATCAGGGCACTTCGACTCGCCGTCGGTGGACCTCGGCGCGGCGGCGGCCACACCGGCGCCGGCGAAGAAGGCCGCGGCGCGCAAGACCACGCCGGCCCCGTCGACGAAGCAGCAGGGGAGCTGAGATGAGCGGGGCGCGCCCGGACGGCCGGGGTGAGGAGCACCTGCAGGCGCTCGCCGCCGCGATCTCGGACGTGCTCGGGCGGCTGGAGGCGCATGCGGGGAGCGCTCAGGATCCTGAGAAGAAGACTGAGGCCGACCGCGCCTCCGCTGAGACGGTCAGCTCCGACGGCACCAGCGCCCTGGACACCGTCACCGCCTGCTTCGGCCTCACCCCCTTCGAGCGCGACCTGCTCGTCCTGGCCGCGGCCGCCGAGATCGACCCGCGCACGCCGGCCGCGTGCGCCGCCGCCTCGGGACCGGAGCTCGCCTATCCCACGTTCGGGCTCGGCCTGGCCGCGCTGAGGGACCCGCATTGGAGTGCCCTGACACCGGTCGCTCCCCTGCGCCGCTGGATGCTGCTGTCCGTCGACGAGTCCAACGCGCTGACCAGCGCGCGCATCCGCATCGACGAGCGCGTCCTGCACTTCCTGCTCGGTGCGCCCTACCTCGACCCGCGGCTGCACGGCCTCATCGAGGCCACGCCGCGCCCTGACGCACTTCCGACCTCACAGCACGTCGCGGCGCAGCGGATCGCGGCCGTCTGGCAGCGTCCTGACACCGAGCCGCGGGTCGAGATCGTCGGCGCCGACCGGCAGACCCGGATCGAGATCGCCGCCCACGCCGCCGCGAGCTGCGGCCTGCGGCTGTACGCCGTCCGCGCCGGCGAGCTCCCCGCCGACCCGACCGACCGCGACGCCCTGGCGCGTTTGTGGGAGCGCGAAGCCGTCCTCCTTCCCGCCGCACTGCTGGTCGACGTCGACGGCGCCGAGGACTCGGCCCGTGCCGAAGCCGTGCTCGCCGCCGGCACGACGCCCTTTGCGTTGTCGAGCCCTGATCCGCTGCCGACGCTGCGTGTCCACCGCGAGCGCGTCGGCGCGTCCATGCCGACGACCGAAGAGCAGCACCTGCTGTGGGCGTCCACACTCAACGGCACCGCGGCGCTCGCCGAGCCGAAGCTCCGTGAGCTCGTCTCGCAGTTCTCGTTGCCCGCGCACGTGATCCGCGCCGCCGGCGTCGCCGTCCGGCACGCCGCCGAAGGCCAGGACGCGGCTGCGGATCAGGACCCTGGCGAACTGCTGTGGCGCGCCGGACTCGCCGAGGCCCGCATGGGCCTGGCCGACCTCGGCCGCCGGGTCGAGCCGCGCGCGTCCTGGGACGACCTGGTCCTGCCGACCGCCCAGCGCACGATCCTGCGCGAGATCGTCGCGCACGTCAGGCAGCGCGCGACCGTCTACCGCGACTGGGGCTTCGACGCCGTGCTGCGCCGCGGGCTGGGCGTCACCGCCCTGTTCGCCGGCGGCTCGGGCACCGGCAAGACCCTCGCGGCCGAGGTCGTGGCCCGCGAGCTCGGCCTGGACCTGTTCGTCATCGACCTGTCGCAGGTGGTCAGCAAGTTCATCGGCGAGACCGAGAAGAACCTGCGCAAGGTCTTCGACGGCGCCGAGCGCGGCGGCGCGCTGCTGCTGTTCGACGAGGCCGACGCGCTGTTCGGCAAGCGCAGTGAGGTCAAGGACAGCCACGACCGCTACGCCAACCTGGAAGTCAGCTATCTGCTGATGCGCATGGAGGAGTACCGCGGGCTGGCGATCCTCACCACCAACATGAAGAAGGCGCTCGACAGCGCGTTCATGCGGCGGATCCGGTTCGTCGTCGACTTCCCGTTCCCGGACATCCCGGAGCGCGCCGAGATCTGGCGCCGCGTCATCCCGGAGCAGACCCCCGCGCGCGGCCTGGACCCGGCGCTGCTGGCCCGGCTGACCGTGGCCGGCGGCTCGATCCGCAACATCGCGCTGGCCGCCGCGTTCCTCGCCGCCGACGAGGGCGAGGAGCTGCAGATGCGGCACATGCTGGCCGCGGCCAGGACGGAGTACCTGAAGCAGGAGCGCTCCCTGCCGCCGGGCGAGGTGGCCGGATGGATCTGATCCGCGAGGTGCACCTGGAGATCGACGAGCTGGTGTTCACCGGGCTCGGGGCGCTGGACGCCGCGGGCGTGGCGAGTGTGTTCGAACACGAACTCGGTCGGTTGGTGCGCGCGAAGGGGCTGCCGGTGGAGGCGCTGCGGCCCGAGCGTGTGGCCGAGGCCGTCGCGGCACTGGCACCGGTGCCGGCGACCGGTTCGGCGCGGCGATTCGGGCTGGCGTTGGCGAACGCGCTGTTCGCCGGGCTGTCCGGTGGCGCGGCGACGCAGACTTCTCCTATATCCATTGCGCCGTCTCCACAGCGCCCTGCGACATCGGGTCCCGAGCCGGCCAGGAGCGCGGCATGAGCGCCCCGGCGGCGATGGCGCCGCAGGCGAAGCAGAACTCGAACAAGGACAGCAGCAAGGGCGCCAAGCATCGCGAGCGTCAGCCCAAGCAGCGCCAGCCGCTGACCCGGCCGCGTCCGCCGGCGCCGCGTCCGGTCGAGCCGGGCAAGATCCTCGCCTCGGCGGGCCGTCCGCTGGACTGGGGCCTGCGCCGGGACTTCGAGGTTCAGCTCGGCCACGACCTGTCGCGGGTCCGCGTGCACACCGACCGCGACGCCGCCGGGCTGGCCGAGCTGATCGGCGCCGACGCCGTCACCGTCGGACCGGAGATCTTCTTCGCGGCCGGCGCCTACCGGCCGGAGACCGCAGAGGGTCGCAGGCTTCTGGCTCACGAGATCCTGCACACCGTCCAGAGCCCGCAACCGCGCGGATCGCACGGCGGCCGGCGCGACGGCGACGGCGGGCTCGGCCGGGTCAGCGTCGCCTCCGAGCCGATCGAGCAGGAGGCCGAGCGCGTGGCGCGCGGGCTGGCCGCCGGCCGGGCCACGAACCAGGCGCGGCAGGTGCGCGAGCACCTGGAGCCGGCGGCAGGGCTGCTCCGCTACGCCACGGTCAGCGCCGACAATCAGCGTACTGAGCAACTCGACCCGGCGACCGTCGTGGACCGGCTCGTCGCCGGGCTGCTGCGCTCGCTGCGCGGCGACCCGGACGACCGGTCGGGACGCGTCCAGTTGCAGCTGGCCAAGCTCGCGCCCGAACTGCGCGAGAACGTGCTCGACACGTTGCGGCAGCGCATCCCGTCCTCGGACTTCACCAAGGTCATGGCGCTGGTCGGCACGCTCGACGACCAGGCCAGCGACCCGCCGATCGACTCGCACGAGACGCCGGAGCCGGTGTCGGAGCCCGATCCGGAGGGCGAGCAGGACGACCGGGAGACAGAGCAGCAGTCGCACGGCGAGGTCGCCGAGGTCGAGAGCCGGGATAAGAAGGCTGAGAAGGCTGAGAAGGACCGGGCCAAGCACGAGGCCAAGGATTCGAAGGCTGAGAAGAAGGCCGACAGCGAAAAGGCCGATCACGACGAGAACCACAAGGACGGCGAAAAGCAGGACAAGGAACCGCACGAGAAGGACACCAAGAAGAACCAGCACGCCAAGGGCAAGAGCAAGGCCGAGGCTGCAAAGGACGCTGAACAGAGCAAGGACAACGCCGAGAACGCCCAAAAGGCCGCAGCGGGCGAGAAGAAGGCACCGGGTGCGGCGGGAGCCGAGCCCGCTGCCGGGGCGATCGGCGCGGCCGGGGCCGGTGCCGTGGTGAGCGGTTCCGCCGGCGACGGCGGGTTCGGGAACGTCGCGGCCGGAGCCGTCGACGACGCCGCGTTCGCGCTTGACAGCCCTCTGCTTCACCACGGGTTGCTGCGGCGCAAGGGCCAGCAGAGGCACGAGACCGTGCCGCAGGGCGAGGAGCCGATCGGGCTGCCCGCCGACGCCACCGCCGAGGTGGCGGCGCCGCCTGAGGTCACGCCGGAGGCTGAGCCGGCCGCAGGAACTGCGGCCTCGTCCGGCGCCCGGGGCCGGGGTGCCGGCGGGGCGGGTGCCGGAGGCGGCGCGGCTGGTGGCGAGGCTGGTGGCGGTACGGCTACTGGCGCTGCGGGTGCGGCCGGTGTCGCCGGGCCGGTGTCCGACGGCCTGCCCACATCAGACCTCGATGTCAGTGCGGTCCCGACGGCGGACCAGATCACGCTGTCGTCCGACGGTTCGGTGGTCGAACCGGCCGTGCCGAGCTTCCCGGCGCCGCCGAAGGACGACGCCGTCAACCCGGACGTGCCGCCGGAGCAGGAGGCTCGGGAGCGGACCGCCGACTACCGTGCGGAGCAGGCGCAGGAGCAGCACGAGGGGACGCAGGCGCAGACCGATCCCGGGCAGGTCGGCCCGGACGCGATCGAGACCGAGCCGGAGACCGTGCCCGCGGCCGAGAGCGCGACGCCGGCGCAGGCCGGACCGCAGGAGCCGGGACTGGACGACCAGTCCGCACCGTCCGGTCCGGAAGCCCACGCCGGTCCCGACGGCGGAGAGCTCTCGCAAGCCGCCGAGCACGGCCAGCCCGAAGGCGGGCCGCAGGTCGACGAGGCGTCCGGGGTTCCGGAGAACGGCGCGTCGGGCGCGGCCGAGCCGGATCAGCAGTCTGATGCTTCGAGCCCTGATTCCGCACAGCAACCGGACCAGCAGGCCGACGGCGCTCCCCCGGCCGACGGTTCGCTGGAGGCCGGCGGCGGCAGCTGCGGCGGCGCGGCGACCACGGCGCCGGACACCGACGACGCGGCCAAGGCCTGCGGTGGCGGAGGTGGCGGCGGGGGTGCCGACGCGGCTCCGCCGGCTCCGGCGCCGCCGCAGGTCGCGACGCAGGAGCCGCAGGCCGCGCTGGCGACCGTCAGCACCCTGGCACCGGACCAGATGCAGGCCACGATCGGCGGCGTCGACCAGTCCGTGCAGACTTCCGTGGGCAAGGACCGGACTGCGCTGGCGGCCGCGCCGCCGTCGGCCCAGCGGCCGTCCGGGGCGCCTCAGGTGCTCAACGGGCCGCCGACGTCCGCGCCGCCGGTGGCGACTCAGGTCCCGAAGATGGAGGCGCCGCCGCCCCAGCAGAAGGGGCCGGAGCAGAAGCCGCAGGAGAAGCAGGTCGCCAAGGGCCCGGCGCCGGCGGCGAACGTGCAGCCGCCGAGCGTCGCCGGCGACACCGAGGGCAAGGTCACGCAGGAGGAGGCGGACCGCGTCCAGGGGTCGATCAACAACATCCCGACCACCGACCCCTCGCTGCACACCACGGTCGGCCCGGCACCGGCGGTCCAGCTGACCGGGGACAAGGACCCGGCGCAGACCGACCAGCAGATGGACACGCTGCACGACCGGTCGGGGCAGGTCGCGGCCGTCGGGAATCAGGATGCTGCGTTGCCCTTGGGCGAGACGCAGATCTACCCGAATGTGCGTCCTGAGACACTCAAGGGTGCGGTGCCGGGTCCGGCCGGGGCGCAGGGCGGGCCTGCCGCGGCCGCGGGTGCCGGGGCCGGCGGCGCGGCTGCGGGCGCCGCGAACAGCATGGCGCAGGCCACGTCAGTCGTCGCGCAGCAGGAGCGCGGGCCGCAGTTCACGGCAGCGTTCGAGCAGGGCTCGACGCAGATGGGCACGCAGCAGCAGAAGAAGGACACCGACACCAGCCAGGCGCACGAGCAGAACCAGCAGCAGATCGACGCCGCCGTCAAGGAGGCCGGCAGCCAGCAGGCCGACGAGCGCGGGAGCGTCAAGCAGCAGGCGGACCAGGGGCGCCAGCAGTGGCGGGCCGAGCAGGACCAGAAGATCGCGGACGCGAACAAGGACGCTGACACGCGCCACGGCAAGGCCCGCTCGGACATCGACACCAAGGCGAAGAGCACCGACAAGCAGATCACCGAACGTCAGGATTCCGACAACAAGAACATCGACGACCAGCGCGCCAAGGCCGAGGACAACGCCCGCAAGGAGAAGGCCAAGAAGCGCAGCGGCGGAGGCGGCTTCTTCGGCTGGGTGAAGTCGAAGATCAGCGCCGCGTTCAACGCCATCTGCAGCGCCATCAACGACATCTTCGACGCGGCCCGCAAGCTGGTGCAGGGCATCATCAGCACCTTCACGAAGTTCGTGACCGGCCTGATCGACCTCGCGGCCAAGGCCATCGTCGGCTTCATCAAGGCCTTCGCCGCCGGCCTGATCGCCCTCGGCGACGTGCTGCTGGCGGCCTTCCCCGGCATCCGCGACAAGTTCCGCAAGCTGATCGAGGGCTGGCGCGACAAGGCGATCGCCAAGGTCAACTCGATCGCCGACGGCCTGAAGGCCGCCGTCACCAAGCTGCTGTCGGCCCTGGGCAGCATCCTGTCGAGCATCCTGGACGTCCTGCAGGCCGGTCTGATCGCGGCGGTGAACTACGTCCGCACCCAGATCAACAACCTGATCACCTGGGCCCAGCAGGCCCTGGCCATCTTCGGCGAGTTCGCCTCCATCATCGTCGACATCGCCCAGAACCCCGGCCGCTGGATCAGCAACCTGGCCACCGCCGTGAAGGACGGCGTACGCCTGTACCTGTTCGGCGCAATCGTCAGCGCCGTCAAGAACTGGTTCACGCAGAAGATCGAAAGCATCATCGGCCTCGGCAAGGCCATCTTCGACATCCTGGTCAAGGGCTGCATCAGCATCGGCCAGATCGTCAAGATGGCCTGGAAGGCCCTGATAGCCGCCCTCCCCCAGATGATCATCCAACTGGTCATCGAGAACGTCATAGCAGCCCTGATCCCCGCCGCAGGCGCCGTCCTCAAAATCATCCAAGGCCTGGTCGCCGCCTACAACACCATCAGCCGCATCATCGCCGCCATCAGCACCTTCATCAAATTCCTGAAGGCAGTGAAGTACGGCCAAGCAGCCTGCCTCTTCGCCCAGACAGTGGCCTCCGGCGCGGTAGCCCTCATCGACTTCATCGCCAACTGGCTCCTGTCCAAGCTGAAAGGCGCAGCCAGCGGCATCACAAGCAAACTCAAGGGCATCGCCCAAAAGATCATGGCCGCCCTCAGCCGCGGCGCAAAAACCCTCCGCAAAGCAGCCGGCAAAGCCTTCACCGCCGCCAAAAAGGGCGCCAGCAAAGCCATGGCAGCCCTGAAGCACGGCGCCACAAAACTCGGCACCCTCACCAAAAACGGCCTCAAGCGCGTCGGCGCCCTCGCCAAACGCAGCTGGAACGCCTTCAAGCGCGGCACCAAGGCCCTCGGCCACCGCCTGGCGCACACAAAGCTGGGGAAGGCGCTGCTCAACGGGGCGAAGAAGGTCAAGCAGACGTACCACACGTGGAAGCAGAAGGCTTCGGACTGGCTGAAGAAGAAGCATCCGCCGAAGAGTCCTGAGGAGCGGTTGGACGCGGCGGTCGCTCGGATCCAGCCGAAGGTCACGTGGATGCTCGACAGGGGCGTCCCGCGCGGCGCGCTCACCACCGCGCTTCGCGGCATGCGGATCTGGTACCGCCTTTCGAGCCTTGAGCTCGGGTCGGACGGGACGATCTCCGCGACCATCAACCCGCGCAAGGACCTGGATCTCAAGGCCCTGAAGGTGGTGATACCGCAAGCCGAGTTGCTCGCGGCACTGCACAAGATCGCCACCGATCTGGCCGGCGACCCCGAAATGATCAGGAAGACTCAGCAAGGCGTGACCGCGGTACCCAAGACGAAGAAGCGCGCGGCGCACGCCGAGGTCACCGGGGACACGCCGCTCCTTGCCATCCCCACCACAGATCCCAACAAAATGACGAGGAATCAGCAAGAGCAGTTCGACATCGGAGACATGGGGACCATCAAGCGCAGGAAGACCGGACGCGGTTCGGTGTTCGTCTCCACTGTTCCGAAGTCCAGCCTGCCGGGATCGTACGTGGCGAAGGCGCCGGGCGAGGACACGATCGGCGACTTCATCGACCGGAACGGATTGTGGTCGACCTACGCGAGTTCGATGAAGAGCCTCCTCGGCGGCAAGAAGCAGGATCTCACGGGGATGTCCGCCACGGAGAAGTCGAACTTGCTGCTGCTCGGCTGGCTGGTCAGTCGCGAGGAGACGACCAGGAATCCCATGGCGGCGGCGACGAACGCACTCACCATCCTGCGTCTGGAAGCCGCCAAACACCCCGGCGCCGATCCGAAGGCGATTCTGAATTCGATGCCCGCCTTCTTCAGTGGATCAGAAGGCGGAGGCCGCGCGCTGAACGAGGAGGCGGAAGCCGGTCGTTCACTGGAGTCGCGCTGGCAGACCCGACAGGACGACCGGGACAAAGCCCTGGTGGACGAGAAGAGACTCAGAACCGAAGGAAACCTCATAGCAGCGGACGATCTGCGAAGTAAATCCGATTCCGCGTATGCCTCCGAGAAGCGGGTCCTCGACAATGCCGAGACCTTGGGTGACCGCCACGTCGACACCGTCGAGGCCTGGATCAAGGAGAACAACGTAGAAGACCGCGTCAATGGAATCGTCGGAAAGATGGACCTGGTCAGCGATGACGCCAGGATCGAGGCGGTCAAACAGAAGCTGTTCGAGGAAATCAAGCAGGTGGTTCGCGAGCTGTACCTCCACGCCCAGGGAAAGGCGTAGCATCATGCGACGCTTTGAGGAGGTTTGAGATGAAGGCCGATTGGTATCGGACCAGGAGGTTCGTCCTGTGTGCTCCCACCGGGCTGGACGAAGTCTCGGCTTTTGCGACATCGCTCGGCTGGGAGAAGACGGCTGAAGGGCCCGCCGATCCGGAGAAGGGAACCGGTCGCTGGGTGATCTGGCGAGCACTCGACATCGCCGAGTTGCACTACATGGAAGAAGTCATTTTCGATACCGCGTATTACGTCCTCACGGGACAGGAGCCTCGGATCGTCGATGCCTTGGCCGATCGGGCACAAGAAGCGCTTGAGCCCTGGGACATCGGTGAATTGGTGGAAGCCTTCGACGAAGCCGAGAACAGCAAAAGACGAACGACCAGCGCGGTGCTCCTCGCCTTGTCCGCGGGGTACGGGTTCGACGAGCAGATCTTCACTCGGGTCGTGGCCCTGCTCGAGAACCCCGATGCCGCTATTCGCGGAGTCGGTGTGTCCGCGGCCTTGTACGCGGGCTATCACGAACTCCGATCCCATGTGCAGGCGATCGCGGAAGACGATCCCGACGAGGGCGTCCGAGCCAATGCCGCCAGCGTCTTGGACCAGATCGAACCCTCCGAGGAAGCGAAACCATGACCATCACCTACGCCGACCTCCCCAAACCCATCCGCTCCGGCATAGTCGTCGTCAACCCCGTCACCGGCACGCCCACCGTGGCCATCGTCATGCAGTTCAACCCCGACAGCCTCCAGCGCACGCTGATGCCGCAGGCCGCCACCGATGGGCAGCAGGGCGATCGGCTGGAGGCTTTGCGGTTGGTGGGGCCGGCGAAGGAGGACTGGAAGATCGAGGTGGAGATCGATGCCACCGATCAGCCTCAGATCGATGCGCCCGATGGCATCATGCCGCAGCTCGCGCTGCTGGAGACGCTCGTGCAGCCGAGCTCGGCCACCATTCGGTTGAATCAGGCTCTTGCTGATGTCGGGACCATTGAGATCACGCCGGTGGAGACGCCTTTGACCCTCTTCACCTGGGGTGCCAGTCGGGTCATGCCGGTGCGGATCACCGAGTTCTCGGTGACCGAGCAGTTGTTCGACGTTGATCTCAATCCGGTGCGGGCCACGCTCAACCTGACGTTGCACATCCTCACCACCAGCGATCTGCCGACGCATCACCGTGGTTCGGAGCTCTATCTGGCGCATCTGGCGCAGAAGGAGGCTTTGGCGCGGAAGGTGCCGCAGGGGGTGCAGCTCGGGGTGCTCGGGATCGGAGGGATCGGATGACCATCGACAACACTCAGGCGGCTTTGGCCGCGGCGGCGACGCCTTCGTCGTATCCGCGGACCAGTCGCTACTACGCTGTGCCGACTGCTGTCTACACGACTGCGGACGGGACTCAGATTCCCTACCTCACCCGGCGGTTTCTGCCGGATCCGGGGACGCTCACCGCGGTGGACTCCTACCAGGTCAAGGCCGGGGATCGGGTCGATCAGATCGCGTATCGCTACCTCGGGGATCCGACGCAGTGGTGGCAGCTCGCTGATGCCAATCCGGAGCTGGATCCGCAGGAGCTCACCGCGACGCCTGGGGCCACGCTGGAGATCACGCTGCCCGGCGGGATGCCCAGTGCGACGCCGGGGACCGGGGGTTTCGTCAGTGGCTGAAGTCTCGCTGATCCGGCTGCACCTGCTGATGGGTCCGCAGATCGCGGTGCCGGTTCCGCAGCCGGTGACCGACGCGCTGCTCACCGCGCAGGTGACGGTCACCGCCGGCCAGCGCAGCGGGTTCCAGCTGGCCTTCGACCTGACCAAGAACTCGCCGTTGAACCAGGTGCTGCTGCCGGCCGGCTTCTTCGATCCCAAGACGCGGGTGGTCATCGCGGTCACGGTCAACGGCACCATGTCGGTGCTCATGGACGGCGTCATCATCCGGCAGGAGGTCGGCATCAGCGGCAAGGCCGGGGCCTCGACGCTCACCGTCACCGGGGAGGATCTCACGGTCCTGATGGACCTGGAGGAGAAGCCCGCGACCGCCTTCGCCGCCATGCCGCATTTCGCGCGCTGTGCCGAGATCATCGGCAACTACGCGCAGTACGGCATCATCCCGCTGGTCATCCCGGAGATCTTCCCGCAGACGCCGTCGCCGACGCAGCGGATCGACTTCCAGAAGGGCACCGACCTGGCCTACCTCAACCAGCTCGCGCAGGCCAACGGCTTCGTCTTCTACCTCGACCCGGGCCCGATCCCCAACCAGAGCAAGGCGTACTGGGGCCCGGAGGTGCGCCTGGGCGTCCCGCAGCACGCCATCAGCGTCAACATGGACGACCTGTCCAACGTCGACTCCCTCACCTTCGCCTTCGACGGCACGGCCCGCGAGCAGCCGCAGGCCCGCATCCAGATCCCGTTCACCCGCACCTCCACGGTGCTGCCGGTGCCCGAGGTCAGCATCCTGCGACCGCCGCTGGCGCTGCGGCCCGCCCCGGCGCTGAAGAAGACCGTCATCGACGACACCGCCAAGAAGGACGCCAGCCAGACCCTGGCCGAGACGCTGGCCGCCGCCGCGCAGTCCGCCGACGCCGTCAGCGGCTCCGGCCAGCTCGACGTCACCCGCTACGGCTACGTCCTGCGGCCCCGCGAGCTGGTCGGCGTCCGGGGCGCCGGCATCACCTACGACGGCCTCTACTACGTCAAAAGCGTCACCCACAACCTCAAGCCCGGCGAGTACACGCAGAACTTCACCCTCGTCCGCGAGGGACTCATATCCCTGACACCGGTCGTCGTGCCGTAAGGAGCCAAAGCCGTGACCGAGCCGACCAAGTACATCGGCAAATACCGGGGCAGCGTCGTGAACAACATCGACCCGATGAGCATGGCACGCCTGCAGGTGCAGGTGCCGGACGTGCTGGGCGCCGAGATGTCCTCCTGGGCCCTGCCGTCCTTCCCGGTGGCCGGCAACGGCATGGGCATGCACGTCATCCCGCCGGTCGGGGCCGGCGTGTGGGTCGAGTTCGAGCAGGGCGACCCGAGCTACCCGATGTGGACCGGCTGCTGGTACGGCGGCGCCACCGAGCTGCCCGCCGACGCGCAGGCCGCCGTGCCCGGACAGGCGCCGATGGTGCTGCAGACGCAGGGCAAGAACACGCTCGTCATGTCCGACACCCCCGGCGGGCCCGGCATCACGCTGAAGTCCCCCTCGGGCGCCTCGATCGTCATCGACGACACCGGCATCCACATCAGCAACGGCCAGGGCGCGAGCATCGACCTGGTCGGACCCAGCGTGACGATCAACGGGGAGGCGTTCAAGGTCACCTGACCTCACGCCAGGAACCACCAGCAGGAAACACGGAGGGGAACAGCTTGTGTCCGGAAATCTGCTCCACACCCAGGCGACCATCACCTGCCCGCACGGCGGCCGCGCGAACCCGGTCCCGGCCCAGTCCCGGGTCCTGCTCGGCGGCGATCCGCTCGACGGGTTCTCAGACGTCTACACCGTGACCGGCTGCCCGTTCACGCTGCCCAACGGCAAGCCGCAGCCCTGCGTGACGATCCGCTGGGTCACGCCGTCGTCCCGGGTCGCGGTCGGCGGCGCGCAGACCCTGGATCAGGGCTCTGTCGGCATCTGCCAGAGCGTCGAGCAGATCCCACAGGGCTCGCCGCTGGTCTCCACGGTGCAGCAGCGAGTGAGGGGTCTGTGATGGCCACGACGCCCGCGACCCCGAGGACGCCTGCGACGCCGACGACGCCCGCGACCCCGCCGCCGCCGCAGCCACTCCCGCCGATGATCTCGCTGCCCTCGCCGCCGACCACCGCGCCCCGCCTGGACATCGCCTTCCCCTTCCAGGTGGACCGCCGCGGCCGCACCGCCGAGTCCGGCTACGACGACCACGTCCGGGAGATGATCGAGCAGCTGCTGTTCACCTCCCCCGGCGAGCGCGTCATGCGCCCGGACTACGGCTGCGGCCTGCTGGACCTGGTCTTCTCGCCGAACAGCCCGGAGCTGGCCTCGGCCCTGACGCTGTCGGTCCAGGCCGCGCTCCAGCGCTGGCTCGGCGACGTCATCGAGATCTTCGCCCTGACCGTGACCAGCTCCGACAGCACGGTGCAGGTCGATCTCAGCTATCTGATCCGCCCGACCGGCACGGTGGCCACGGAGGTGTTCGTCGCCAGCCCGACCGGCAGCAGCACGGGGAGCACGCCATGACCGTCATGAACGGCACCGGCACCGGCACCGGAGCCGGGGCGCCAGACCAACAGTGCCTGACCGACACCCGCCGGGCCAAGGTCCGCCAGGAGCGTCGGATGGGCCTGGACGGGGTCGAGGTCGACGATACCGGCCGCGTCCTCAGCGTCCTGATGCTCGGCAAGGCGCCGGCCGACCTGGACGCGACCAACGTCCGCATCGACGGCGGCCGCCGCGTCACCGGCATCCGGGTGCTGGACGTGCAGATCGAGCGCGCCGACGACCCGGAGGTGGACGACGAGATCGTGGTCGAGGTGGACCGCCCCGGCGACGGCTCGACCTACACCCTGTCGATCGTCCAACCCGACCCCTACGGCCACCCCGGAACCGCGCCCTACCCGGGCTTCGACCCGCGCTACAACTCCGCGGACTTCAGCTTCCAGCAGTCCTGCCCGACCGACTTCGACTGCGCCGCGACCGACGCCTGCCCGCCGCCGGTGCACCCGCAGCCGGCCATCGACTACACCACCCGCGACTACAACTCGATCCGGCAGCAGCTGCTGGACCGGATGTCGCTGACCGTCCCGGACTGGATCGAGCGGCACGCCCCGGACCTCGGCGTCACCCTGGTCGAGGTGCTGGCCTACGTCGGCGACCAGCTCAGCTACGAGCAGGACGCGGTGGCCACCGAGGCCTACCTGGCCACCGCCCGGCTGCGCACCTCGGTGCGGCGCCACGTCCGGCTCATCGACTACGCGATGCACGACGGCTGCAACTCCCGCACCTTCGTCGTGGTCGAGGCCGCCGCCGCGACCGAGCTGCCGCCGGGCACGTTCCGCTTCGCCGCGATCGACACCAGCCGCCTGCAGGTCCAGGACCGGCCCGATCTGCCGGTGGTGCTCGACGACGACCAACTCAATACCCTGCCGCCGAACGTCGGCATCGAGGTCTTCGAGCCGCTGGCGCCGCACCACTTGACGCTGCACCCGGCGCGCAACACCATCTCGTTCTGGACCTGGGGCGAGGAGCAGTGCTCGCTGCCGACCGGTACGACCTCGGCGACCCTGGTCGACACCTGGGCCGGCGGCAAGGACGGCGAGGAGAACCGGCCGCGAGAGCTGAACCTCACGCCGGGCCACATCCTGCTGCTGGAGGAGGTGCTGGGCCCGCAGACCGGGTCCCCGGCCGACGCCGACCCGACGCACCGCCAGGCCGTCCGGCTGACCTCGGTGACGCCCGGGATCGACCCGCTGTATCAGCAGCCTGTCGTCGAAGTGACCTGGGACGACCAGGACGCCCTGGCCTTCCCGCTGTGCCTGTCCGCGATCGGCGGCCCGGACTGCGCGCTGCTGACCGACGTCAGCGTCGCGCGCGGCAACGTCATGCTGGTCGACCACGGCCGCTCGATCACGTTCTGCGGCGGCGGCCCCGAGCAGTTCGCGATCCCGCCGGACCAGGCGGTCGCCTCCGGATGTCAGCCTCCTGCGTTCGGCTGCGCGGACCCGGGCTGTGTTGATTGTGAAGGCGGTGGCAACGCGCCGGTGCTGGCGATCCACGACCTGCTGGACGCCGCGCGCAAGGGCGTCCAGCTCTCCCCCGACCAGGTCCGCGACCTGCGCGTGGCGGTCGGGCCGGACGAGGTCCTGCGCGCCGGGCTGACCATCATCCTGGCTCCCGACCTGAAGACCGAGCAGGTCGAGCCGCCGGACGCGGCGTCGCAGGCCGCCGTACTGGAGACGCTGCTGGCGCAGGTCACCTACCCGGCGATAGCGGTGAAGTTCACCCCGACGCTGCGGTACGCGCCGGTGACCCAAGCGGTCGCCTATCCGACCCCTGACACGATCGCCGAGAATCAGGCGGCGCTGCTGGCCGCGCTGCCGGGCCGGGTCCAGGACTCCATCCAGCAGCTGTGGCTCAACGCCCGCGCCGGAGACGGCCCGACCCGCGACCAGATCAATGAGCTGATTGTGCTCTTCGGCGCCGAGGTGATCGAGAAGCTGCACATCCAGCACAACCCCGCGCGGGCTCTGCAGGAACTGCTCGCACGCAGCCGGCACCTGCTGGCCGACAAGATCTGCCGCCTGGAGATCCTGACGCACCGCGCCGACGGCGGAACCGTCCTGGGCCCGGACGTCGAATACGAGATCACCCACAGCTGGGGCGGCGTCTACGCCGAAGGGCTCGACGTCCACGACCCGCGGCTGTTCGGCCCGGCCTCGACCGCCACGGTCCAGGACCCGCGCGCCGCGCTCCCCGAGGCCTCGGCGACCGCCGCGACCGCCGGCGACACCCCGTGGCTGCCCAAGCGGGACCTGCTCTCCTCCGGTCCCACCGACCGCGACTACGTCGGCGAGACCGGCGACGACGGACGCCTCACGCTGCGCTTCGGCGACGGTGTGCACGGCGCGCCGCCCCCGGCCGGAGACACGCTGCTCGTCGCGTACCGCGTGGGCAACGGCCGCGAGGGCAACGTCGGTGCCGAGGCGATCAACCATCTGATCGTCTGCCCGCCTCAGGCTCCTGATTCAGCCAAGACCGGCTCGGCGCGCTCGAAGCGCAACCAGCCGGACCCGGCGGCCGTGCTCGGGGTGCGCAACCCGCTGCCGGCGGTCGGCGGCACCGATCCCGAGCCGCTGGACCAAGTCCGCCAGCAGGCACCGCTGGCCCCGCGCGACGTCCGCCTGCGTGCGGTCACCGCCGCGGACTACGCCGAGCTGGCCGCCGCGGTGCCGGGGGTGGAGCGCGCCGCCGCCGAGATCCGCTGGACCGGATCCGGTCAGGAGGCGCACGTCGCGATCGAGCCGGCGGTCGGCGAGACGCCGTCGCAGCGGCTGCTGGCCACCGTGGAGCGCACGTTGCGGGACTACCGCAGGATCGGCCACGACCTGAGCGTCGGCGGCGCCGACCTGGTCCCGCTGGACCTCGCGATCTCGGTCTGCGTGGCCACGGGCTACCAGAAGGGCCACCTGCTGGCGCTGATCCGGCGGGTACTGGGCACCGGCACGCGTCCCGACGGCTCGCCGGCGTTCTTCAGCTCCGCCGCGCTGGCCTTCGGCGACCCGGTGCGGGTCAGCAGTCTGACGGCGGTCGTCGCCGGGCTGCCGGGAGTGGTCAGCGCGCAGGTGACGCTGCTCAAGCGGATGTTCGAGCCCGATCAGGGCGCGCTGGCGACGGGGGTGCTGCCGATGGGGCCGCTGGAGATCGCGCAGTGCGACAACGACGCCGACCGGCCCGAGAACGGCCGGCTGCGGCTGACGCTCACCGGCGGAAAGTGAAGGAGGGGGACACCATGACGTCGTCGTCCGGTTGTCCGACGAACTGCGGCTGCGCCGGCTGCCGCACCGGAACCGCACTGGAAACCCCGGCCGCGGTCTTCAACCCGCCGGGGCAGAGCGCGCTGACCTACCGGGTCGGCACGCACGGGCAGTTCCTGTCCTCGCTGCGGGCCCGGCTGTCCAGTCCGGCTTATCCGGCGCTGTCCAAGCTGACCGTCCGCAGTACCGACGACCCGGCCATCGCCCTGCTCGATTCCTGGGCCGTGCTCGGGGACCTGCTCAGCTTCTACTCCGAGCGGATCGCGGACGAGGGATATCTGCGTACCGCGACACAGGACGCCTCGATCCAGATGCTCGGCGGGCTGGTCGGCTACCGGCCGCGGCCGGGGGTGGCCGGCGGGACGGCACTGGCGTTCACCATCGACCCGCCGCAGACCCCGGGCGGCGACACGGTTGCCTTGCTGCCGTCCGGCACGCGCGCGCAGAGCGTGCCGACCCCGGGGAACGACTCGCAGTACTTCGAGATCGGCGACGATCTGACGGCCCGGTCCTCGCTGAACCAACTCAGCGTCCTGACCCGGTTGCCGTACCAGCTCACGGCCGCCGAGGCGAAGGCACGCGCGCAGATCTACCTGGCCGGCACCGCCAACAACGTCAAGGCCGGCGACCAGTTGCTGTTCGTCTTCAGCTCCGACAAGGCCGCACAGGACCAACGGATCCTGCTGCAGGTACCCGGCGTCACGATCGACCAGGCGAACGCGATCACGGTGGTCGGGCTGCCCGGCCCGGCGCAGCCGAATCTCAATGATCTGACAAACGAGCTGCAGAACTGCCTGGGGTTGGTGAGCGACCCGACGAGTCAGGCTCCGGTCCCGGCGGTCCCGCAGTACAGCGCGCTGGCGGCCCGCTTCGACACCGAGGTGTTGCAGGCGACGTTGAACCCGGCCGCCGGCTTCACCTCGCCGTCGGCGCTGGCGGCGGCCTGCGAGCAGGCCCGGCAGCGTGCGGTGGAGACGCTGGTCCTGGCCCAGCAGTACCAGACGGTCGCGGACTGGCTCGGCAAATGGATCGACGAACTCGCCAGTCTGCGCGACCGGGGTCTGGCGCTGGAGCCGCCGCAGCCCGCGAGCAGCACTCCGGGGCCGGGTTCCAGCGACCCGGCGCTGGCGGGTCTGGCCGACATCTTCGCGGCGCTGCACACCACGCCGAACCCGCCGCCGCCAGCGGCCCGCGACCTGCCGCTGGACCCGAAGTCGCTGTACGCGATCGGCTCCGACCTCGGCCCGCAGCTGCTGGCCGCGCTGGACCCGCAGGTGAGCTCAGGGCTCTACCAAGCCTGGCAGCACACGTCGGTGAGCGCGCCGTCGGCGTTGCAGCAGGTGCAGGCGATGCGGGTGGTGGCGACGCCCTTCGGGGCGACCGCGCCGCTGGTCGCGAACATCGACCCGCACTCCGGGCAGGTCAACGGCTACACGGACTGGCCGCTGGCCGGGACCAAGGAGATCAGTCTCCTGCTGAGCTACGACGCCGCCACCGGCACGGTCCAGAAGCAGGCTGACTTCACCTACCTGGAGGGTGGGCCCAACACCGGCACCCTCGACCTGCCGACCGCCACCACCACCCGGCAGGTGGGGCCGGTGTCGATCACGGTGACCAGCTATCCGACGCCGGGACAGACGCCGCCGCAGGCGCCGCACACGCCGAGCGCACCAAGCGCACCGAGCGCACCAACCACACCGATTCCGACCCCGGCGACCCCGGCGACCCCGGCTGCAACCGCAGCACCCGCGACACCGGCGGCCGCGCACCCATCAGGGGCCTGGCATTTGCACCTGCCCGGACACCACGAGGCTGCCGCGGAGCAGACACCGGCGCAGACCCCAGCACCCACACCGGCACCCACACCCGCACAGACCACCGTGCAAACCACAGCCGCGCAGACGTCCGGCCAGGGCCCGGCCCAGACCCCGGACGCCGCCCCGGCGCCGGCGCCGGCGCACGAGCCGGGCCTGCTGGTCGCGTACCAGGACCAGTTCGACGGCTGGACGGTGTTCATCGGCCTGCCGCTCGAGGACGACGGCACGACCGTGGCCGCCGACGGCAAGGTGCACGTCCTCGTCTCCAGCGGCCAGAGCAGCGGCACCAAGGAGTTCCAGCTCGCGCAGGGCGACAAGCCGGCCACGTCGCTGCTCGACGGCATCTCGGTCGCGGTCTCGCGCGCCGCGAGCGGTTCCAGCACGCCGACCGTCAGCGTCGCCCTGACCACGCCGTCCTCGACGCCGTCGAAGAACCGGATCTGGCTGGACTCGACCTACGACGGCATCGCGGTCGGCAGCTGGGTGGTGATCGACCGGCCGAGCAAGCAGACCGCGGCGGCACTGGCCGCCGGCCGGGTGAGCGCGGCCGGCCCGACCGGGCAGGTGTCCCGCGCGATGGCCGCGCTGTCGGCGGCGGCGATGCGGCCGGACCCGGCCGGCGCCTCGCTGGCCCGGGTGATCACCCGGGTGACGGCGGTCCAGGTGCAGGCCCGCGCCGACTTCGGGATCGCCGGCAAGGTGACACAACTGGACCTGGACGACGACTGGCTGGACGACACCGACGTCAGCCTGGCCCAGATCCGTGACACCACCATCTACGCCCGGGGCGAGACACTGGCGCTGGCCACCCAGCCGGTGCCGGACGACGTCCAGGGCGGCAAGATCGAGCTCGCGCAGCTCTACACCGGCATCACGCCGGGCCGGCTGATCGCGGTCTCCGGGGAGCGCACCGACATCCCCAACACCCCCGGCGTCACCGGCTCGGAGCTGGCCATGGTGGCCGGCGTCGACCAGACCGTCGATCCGAGCCTGCCCGGCGACACCGTTCGCACGACCCTGACACTGGCCTCCGCGCTGGCGTTCACCTACAAGCGCGCCACGGTGCAGATCTACGGCAACGTGGCCGCCGCGACCCAGGGCGCCAGCCGCGACGACCCGATCGGCAGCGGCGACGCCGGCACCCCGAACCAGACCTTCAAGCTCTGGCAGGCGCCGCTGACCTGGCTGCCGGCGGGCACCACGCCCTCCGGCGCGGCCAGCACGCTCCAGGTGCGGGTGAACGGGGTGCTGTGGACGGAGGTGGACAGCTTCGCCGGACACGGCCCGGCCGAACGGATCTACACCACCTCCACGGCCGGTGACGGCAAGACGGTCGTGACCTTCGGCGACGGGGTGACCGGCGCGCGCCTGCCCACCGGCACCGAGAATGTCAGGGCCCGCTATCGCGTGGGCCTGGGCCGTTCCGGCGATGTGGCGGCCGGCCAGGTGACGCAGCTGACGACCCGGCCGTTGGGGATCAGCGCGGTGACGAACCCGGTGGCCGGCACCGGCGGCGCGGATCCGGATCCGCCGGAGCTGGCGCGGTCCAACATCCCGTTGGCGCTGACCGCGTTGGACCGGCTGGTGTCGGTGCCGGACTACGAGGCCTTCGCGCGGTCCTACGCGGGCATCGGCCGGGCGAGCGCGCAGCGGCTGTCGGACGGAGCGCGGCAGGTGGTGCACGTGACGGTCGCAGGGGTCGATGACAGTCCTCTGCTTCCGGACAACGGCCTGCTGGCCTCGCTGCACGAGGCGCTGAGCGAGTTCGGCGACCCGCAGCTGCCGGTGGAGGTGGCGGTGCGCGAGCTGGTGCTGCTGATCGTGGCGCTGTCGGTGAAGCTGACCCCGGACGCGGCGTGGGACCTGGTCGAGCCGGTGTTGCGCAGTACCCTGACGAACCTGTTGTCGGTGTCGAACCGGCAGCTGGGGCAGCCGGCGTACGCCTCGGAGGTGATCGCGGCGGCGCAGGCGGTGCCGGGCGTGGACTACGTGGACCTGCAGGCGTTCACCGGGGTTCCGGGCAGCACGACGCCGCTGGGTCTGATCTCGCTGTTCACGAACCTGGCCGACCCGGCCACGTCGGTGCCCTCGGCGCTGGCGTCCTTCGACGAGACCCGGCACACGGTGATCGCCGATCCGAACACCGGCGTGGTGGAGACGCTGAGCCAGATCGCCGCCGCGTACGCGATCTCCGTCGACGCGCTGCTGGCGCTGAACCCGGGCCTGCGCGACGTGGTGCTCACGGTCGGCGACTCGATCGTGGTGTTCCGCGGCATCCGGCCGGCGCAGCTCGTGGTGCTCTCCGATTCCGTGCCCGACACGCTGATCCTGAGGGAGATCACGTCATGAGCCGCAGCCCCGACCAGCTGTACGACCTGCTGCCGCGCTGGGACAAGCTGCGCGACGCGCAGGTCGGCGAACCGCTGCGGGCGCTGCTCGCGGTGATCGCCGAGCAGGTGGACCTGACCCGGACGAACATCGAGCAGCTGTACGCGAACTGGTTCATCGAGACCTGCGACGACTGGGTGGTGCCGTACCTCGGCGACCTGGTCGGCTACCAGATCCTGCCCGGGTACGCCGAGGCGTTGTCCGGCGGGGACGGCGCGAGCGTGGCCGAGGCGCTGGCCGGGCGGCTGGCGCCGCGCCGGGATGTCGCCGACACCGTGCACGACCGGCGGCGCAAGGGCACGCTGGCGCTGCTGGCCGAGGTGGCCGGCTCGGTGGCGGACTGGCCGGCCAAGGCCGTGGAGTTCGCACGGCTCACCGCGACCACGGCGCCGATCCGCTGGTATGAGGACCCTGCGACACCGGCGCCGGCGTTGCCGGGGAGCGGGTTGTCGGCGGTCGCGGTGCGCGAACGCCGGGGGCGGCTGGTGGACCTGCGCGAGGGTTTGGCGCTGGATCTGCTGGACTCGCCGTTCGACACGATCGCGCACCGGGGCGAGGTGCGGCGCGTGGATTCGTCCTCGCGCGCGCCGGGTGCGGGCCGGTACGCGCCGCCGGAGGTCGGTGTGTTCGTCTGGCGCCTGGCGCCGTTCCACCTGACGCACGCCCCGGCGCACTGCGTCGACCGGGCCCGCAACGAGTACACGTTCTCGATCCTGGGCAACGACACGCAGCTGGTCGTGAACCCGGTGGCCGAGCCGTCGGCGGAGCACAGCGCGGCGATCGACAACGTACCGACCCGGATCAGCCGCCGGCTGCTCACCGAGCGCCTGGCGGACCTGTACGGGCCCGGCAAGTCGTTCGCCATCTGGCGCGACGGCGACACCGAGCCGATCCCGCCGGCCAACATCGTGGTCGCCGACCTGTCGCAGTGGACGTACAAGGCCAAGCGCGGGCAGGTGGTGGTGGATCCGGAGACCGGCCGCATGGTGTTCAACGCGCGCAGCGCTCCGCGGCAGGGCGTGTGGGTGACGTACCACTACGCGGCCGTCGAGGCGCTCGGCGGCGGGGAGTATCCGCGGGAGGTGACGACGCCGCAGGACGTGACGCCGTACCGGGTCGGTCCCGGCGAGCGCTTCGAGCGCATCACCGACGCCTTCGAGCAGTGGCGCGCCGACCAGGCGGCCGGGACCGCCGGATCGGACGGCGTCATCGAGCTGACGGCGAGCAGCGCGTTCCAGGAGCAGCTGGAGTTCGTGCTCGAATACGGCGAGCGGTTCACCCTGCGGGCCGCCGACGGCGCACGGCCGGTGATCCGGCTGCTGGACTGGTACAGCAACCGGCCCGACGCGCTGGTGATCCGGGGCCCGGGGTTGGACGCCCCGGAGGCCTCCGACCCGAACCGGGGCACGGACGCGCCGCACGTCGTGCTGGACGGGCTGCTGATCACCGGACGCGGCGTGCAGGTCAACGGGGACATCGGGACGCTGTCCATCACCGACAGCACGCTGGTCCCGGGCTGGACGCTGGCGCACCACTGCGGGCCGCTGTTCCCGGAGGAGCCGAGCCTGGTGCTGGAGGCGACGTCGGCGTGCACGCAGATCTCCAAGAGCGTCGTCGGCTCGATCCTGGTGATCACCGACGAGGTCCGGCACGATCCGCTGCCGATCCACATCGCGGACTCGGTGCTCGACGCGACCGCGCGGGACCTCCCGGCGCTGTCCGGGCCGGACTGCTGTATCGCGTTCGCGGAGCTGCACCTGTACCGGTCCACGGTGATCGGGGAGGTGCACACGCACGCGATTCAGATCGCTGAGAACTCGATCCTGAGCGGGAACGTGAACGTCGCGCGGCGCGGCGTGGGGTGCGTGCGGTTCTGCTACGCACCTCCGGGTTCGAGGACGCCGCGCCGCTATGACAGCCAGCCGGATCTGGTGCTGGCGGCGGTCGCCGAGCAGTTGGCGGACGGGCTGCTGACCGCCGATCAGGCTGCGGGGTTGCAGCGGACCGAGCCGCTTCGGGTGCGTCCGCTGTTCACGTCGCAGCGTTATGGCACGGCTGCCTACGCGCAGCTGTCGTCCGGGTGCGCGCGCGAGATCGTCCGGGGCGCGGAGGACGGCTCCGAGCTCGGCGTGTACCACGACCTCTACCAGCCCCAGCGCGAGGACAACCTGACCGCGAGGCTCACCGAGTCGACCCCGGCGGGTTTCGACGCCGGCATCATCTACGTTTCGTGACCTCCAGGGGGATGTGACCATGCACGGAGATTTCTCGCGTCTGACGTTCGACGCGGACAAGCACTACTCGGCGGTCTACGCCCAGCAGGGCCGGGTCCAGCTGGACTCGGACGCCAACGAGCAGCTGCAGATCGACCTGGACACGGCGCGGCGGCTGGCCGCCGCGCTGATCGGCCAGAACGGCGGACCCACGGACCGCTTCGGGTTCCAGATCGGGTTCGAGATCGACGACAGCGACCACCTGCCGGACCTGACGATCGGGCCCGGGGAGTACTACATCGACGGGATCCGGAACGACGCGGACCGGCCGGCCCCTGGCACGGCCGTGGTCGACACCACGGTCCGGACCGGCAGCGGTCCTACGACGTGGAGCTACTACGACCAGCCGGATGCCTTCCGGGATCCGGAGAACCCGGACGACCGGCTGCCGGACTTCCCGTTCGTGGTGTACCTGAAGATGTACGAGCGGCTGGTCGCGGCGGTGGAGGATCCGTCGATGCGCGAGGTCGCGCTGGGCGCCGCGATGCCGGACACCGCGGCGCGCGCGAAAGTGTCGTGGCAGGTGCTGGCGGCCTCGGCGGCGGAGGTCGGCGTGGACGCGACCGATGCGAAGTCGGTGCGTGCGGCGTTCACCACGTGGGCGGAGAATCAGGCCACTGCCGGGGACGCGCTCGCGGCGCGGGCGAAGGTGCCGGCGCGGGTGGAGAACGATCCGTGCCTGTCCTCCCCCGACGCGGCCTACCGGGGCCGGGAGAACCAGCTGTACCGCGTGGAGATCCACGACGGCGGGCAGCTGCCGGAGACGAACACCGGCAGCAGCGTGGCGATGCGCTCGGCGTTGTCGGCGCCGACGTTCGTGTGGTCGCGGGAGAACGGGTCGGTGGTGTTCGGCATCACCGCGCTGGCCGACCAGTGGGTGACGCTGGACTCGCTGGGGCGCGACGACAAGCTGGCGCTGGACGTCGGGGACTGGGTCGAGATCGTCGACGACTCCTACCTGGCGCACGGCAAGCCGCTGCCGTTGGTGCAGGTCGACGAGATCGACATCCCGGGGCGCCGGGTGCTGCTGTCGGGGGCGCCGGCGAACAACGTCGGCTCCGACCCGACGCGGCACCCGTACCTGCGGCGCTGGGACCAGACGGCGCCGGCCGGGCGCGGGGCGCCGCGGCTGGTCCACGGGGCGGTCGAGATCAAGGAGGGGGTGTGGCTGGATCTGGAGAACGGGGTCCAGGTGTACTTCCAGCCCGGCGGCAGCTACCGGACCGGGGACTACTGGACGGTGCCGGCGCGGATCGCGACCGGTGACGTGCTGTGGCCGACGGACGCGACGGGGAATCCGTTGCTGGAGGCGCCGGACGGGCCCGCTTGGCACTACGCGCCGCTGGCGTATTTGAGCGGTCGGGAGCAGGGTCAGAACACTGATCTGCGGATGGTGTTCGGGCCGTTGGCGGTCGGGCCGGAGACGTTGGCGGCTTCGGAGTCGTCGAAGGCTGCGGAGCCGTCAAAGGCTGAGAGTTAGGACTTCTGTTCAATTGGCTTATTCAGCGCCGCTGAACGTGAGCTTCGCGGCCTGGAGCAGGGCGCAGTAGCCGAGCAGGATCAGCGTCAGGAAGGCGAAGTACAGGGCCGGCAGCGTGCTCATCCCCATGCTGCCGGCCAGCATGCTGAACGGCAGGACGAGGCCGGCGAGCATCGCCGCGCCGGTCGCGTAGAGCACCGGGCGGCTGGCGCGCGAGGAGACGAACGGGAGTCTTCGGGTCCTGATGATGTGGACCGCGAGCACCTGGGACAGCAGGCCCTCGACGAACCAGCCGGTCTGGAACAGGGACACGCGGGAGTCGCCGGCGGCCAGCACCCACCACAGGACGGCCCAGGTGGCGAGGTCGAACAGCGAGCTGAGCGGGCCGACGCGGACCACGAAGCGTCGCAGGGCCCTGCTGTCCCAGCGGCGAGGCTCGGTGATCTCCTCGTCGTCGACGGCGTCCCAGGGCAGCGCCAGCTGGGACAGGTCGTAGAGCAGGTTCTGGACCAGGAGCTGGATCGGGAGCATCGGCAGGAACGGCAGGAAGGCCGCGGCGGCCGTCACCGACAGGACGTTGCCGAAGTTGGAGCTGGTAGCGGCGCGGATGTACTTCAGGGAGTTGGCGAAGGTGCGGCGGCCCTCCTCCACGCCGGCGGCCAGGACGGTGAGGTCCTTGTCCAGGAGGATGACGTCGGCGGTCTCGCGGGCCAGGTCGGTGGCGTCCGGGGCGGTGAGGCCGACGTCGGCGGCGTGCAGGGCCGGGGCGTCGTTGACGCCGTCGCCGAGGTAGCCGACGGTGTGGCCGGCACGGCGCAGGGCCTCGACGATGCGGGCCTTGGCCAGAGGGTCGGTCTTGGCGAAGACGGTGGTGCCGGCCGCGAGGGCGGTCAGGGCGGCGTCGTCGAGGGTGGCCAGCGTGCGGCCGTCGACGACGGCGCCGGGGGCTATGCCGACCTCGCGGCAGACGCGCGCCGCGGCAGAGGGCTCGTCACCGGTGATGACCTTGACCTGGACGCCGCGGTCGGCGAGCTCTTTGAGGGCCGCGACGGCCGAGTCCTTGGCGGGGTCGGTGAAGCCGAGCAGGCCGACGAGGGTGAGGCCGGATTCGTCGGCGACGGTGTAGGGGCTCGGCCGCGCGCCTTTCGTCGGGACGGTGCGGACGGCGACCGCGAGCAGCCGCAGGCCGGCGTCGCGGTCGGCGGCGGCGACCTTGTCGATGCGGGCGCGCAGGTCGGGGTCGAGGGGGACGGCGCGGCCGTCGTCGAGGACTGAGGTACAGCAGTCGACGACTTCCTCGACGGAGCCCTTGGTGACGATGAGGTGGTCGGGTTCGAAGCCGCCGTCCGTCGCGGCGACGACCACGCTCATGCGGCGGCGGCTGAAGTCGAAGGGGATCTCGTCGACCTTTTCCCAGGCGGGGTCGGGCAGCGCGAGGGCTTCGGGGTGGGCTTCGGCGTGCGCGACGACGGCCTCGTCGAGGGGATTGCGCCAGCCGGCCTGGAAGAGGCTGTTGAGGGCGGCGTAGTCGAGGACGGCGACATCGGCGCGGCCCCAGGCGTCGGTGTAGCGGTCGAGAGCGGGCGCGCCCTCGGTGAGGGTGCCGGTCTTGTCGACGCAGAGCACGTCCATCGCGCCGAGGTCCTGAATCGCCGGCAGCCGCTTGACGACGACCCGGCGCCGCGCCATCGCGACCGCGCCGCGCGCCAGCGTGGTGGTCACGACGACCGGCAGCATCTCGGGCGTGATCCCGACGGCGACCGCGACCGAGAACAGGAAGGCCCGATGCCAGCTGCCGGAAGCCACACCGCTGACCACGAAGACCAGCGGCGCCAGCACGAGCATGAAGCGCAGCAGCATCCAGCTGACCGACGCGACACCCCGGTCGAAGGCCCCGGCCGGCCGCTCGCGCTCCAACTCGCGCCCGAGGTCGGCGAGGTAGGTCCGGGCGCCGGTGGCGATGACGACCGCCGTGGCGGTGCCGGAGAGGACGTGTGTGCCGGCGAGGCAGAGGGCGGGGTGGTCGGAGGCGGGGGTCGCGGGAAGCTCGCACGGGGCAACCGGGTCGCGAACGGGGCTGCCGGCGGAGGCGCGGGAGTCGGCCGGGGCGGCATCGGGCGAGTCGGCGGCGTCGACCAGGCGCAGAGTCGCGCGGCCGAAGGCATGACCGCGGGCAGCCGCACCCGCGGCGCCGGCCGTCCCCGACAACTCCGCGTGCTTCCCCACCGGCATCGACTCGCCGGACAGCAGACCCTGGTCCAGGAACAGGTCCTTCGAGCGCAGCAGCCGCAGGTCCGCCGGGATCAGGTCGCCGGCGCTGAGGCGCACCACGTCGCCGACCACCAGTTGGTCGAAGGGGAGCTCGCGCGTGATCGGCTCGCTGGTGTCGTCGGCGCGGCGGACCACGGTGGCGGTCGTCAGGACCAGCGCTCGCAGTGCGTCGACTGTGCGGCGTGAGCGTTGCTCCTGCCAGAAGCGCATCAGTGCCGCTATGGCGATCATCGCCGTGATGGCCAGGACGCCGCCGAGGTCGCCGCTGAGGGCGAAGACCGCGTCCAGGACGGTCAGGACCAGGAGGAACGGGGCGCGGAATGCTGCTGCCAGGCCCCGTGCTGTGGTGCGTTCGGGGCGGCTGAGGTCGTTCTCGCCGTCGCGTTCCAGGCGTGCGGCGGCCTCGGCTTCTGTCAGGCCGCGCAGTCCGCTGTCGAGGCCGCGCAGGACTTGCAGGACCGGCTGTCCGCCGCATGCCGCCAGCTCGGCGCTGCGTTCCGTCAGGGCCGCCGCCGGGGCTGCGGTGGGGCCGCGGAACGGGGACAGGAGCGTCATGGCGGTTCGTTCTCCGGTCGTGCGGCGGGGAACCGCGCGCGGTGGCTAGGCCGGCCTGGCGGACCTCCGGATGGCGGGGATCGACTCGCCGGCCAGTTCGGCGTGGTGGTCCAGCATCTGCCGGACGATCGCGACGACGTGCGGGTCGTCCACGACGTAGACCTGGCGGCGGCCCTCGCGGCGCGCGCTGACCAGGCCGGCCAGCTTCAGCTTGGCCAGGTGCTGGCTCACCGCGGCCACGTTGCTGCCGGTCGCTTCGGCCAGCGCCGTCACGTCCTGCTCGGCCCGGGCCAGCAGCCACACGATGTGCAGCCGGGTGGTCGCGGCCAGCATGCCGAAGGTGGCGGCCGCGTCCTGAAGGAGCCTGGGACTCGGCGCCCCGTCGTCGGGGACGGCGTCGTCCTCGGTGCGGGACTCCTGTCTGCGGCGCATGTCACCTCCTCGCATCTGTGCTGTATCCCGGGCCGGGGCCCGGATCGGTAGCGTCCATTGTGCCCGACGGCCGGAGATCCACTCAAACGTTTGCGCAATCGCTTGACTATTCGAGCGCCCCGGGTGTCTACTTCGAAGCGGCACCCCACGGTCGGTGAGGGTGCGACATGCGCCGCGTCGCGCCGGACCCGGGGAGGTGAGTGGCATGGGCGATGGCCACAGTCACAGTCCCGACCCCAGTCCCCGCACGCCCTCCCACCCCGAGGCGGCCGCGCCGCGCACCGGCGCCTAGCACTCCCCCCGCCGCCTCCGCGGGTCGGTCATCCATGCCCTGATACGGGCACCCCGACGGAGGTACCGCCATGTCGTTGACCCTGACCATCTCCGGCGTCCCCGAGGCCGTCGCCGCGGACGTCGACCTGGCCGCCGTGGCCCGCGCGCTGCGTCCGCTGCTGGCCCCGGCGCTGATCGGCGCCGCCGAGCTGGCCGGCCTGGCGCCGGTCGTGCCGGTGCTGGTGTCCATCGCGGTGAAGGCCGTGAGCACGCAGGAGGCGGCGGCATGAAGAGCACCGCCTGGCTCGCCGCACACCTGCGCAAGCGCACGCCGAAGCCGGTGATCCCGGACCACGCCGCCGGCCACCCCGCCGACCGCACACCGCAGCCCGATCCGGCACGCCGCTACTCGGCTTTCATCGCACCCTGACACACCCCGAGACCGGCGCCGGGGCTCGCCCCGGCGCCATGCCACCACGTCCTCGTAACCCCGTGCACTGGAGGAATCATGTCCATCGACACCCCGCGCTCCGAGGGTCCGCCCGGCGCCAACTCGGGCGCCGACTCCCGCACTGACTCCCACACCGACTCTCGCACCAACTCCGACACCAACTCCGGCGCCACCCTGGACTCCGCCCACGTCGGCGACATCGTCGGCGCCCTCGGCCGCATCCGCCAGGACGACTGCGAAGCCCGCAGAACCTGGTGGCAGAAGCTGCGCACACTCCTGGTCATCATGGGCCCCGGCCTGATCGTCATGGTCGGCGACAACGACGCCGGCGGCGTGGCGACCTACTCCAACGCCGGCCAGAACTACGGCATGAAGCTGGTCTGGACCCTGGCCCTGCTGATCCCGGTCCTGTACGTCAACCAGGAGATGGTCGTCCGCCTCGGCGCGGTCTCCGGCGTCGGCCACGCGCGCCTGATCTTCCAGCGCTTCGGCAGGTTCTGGGGCGCCTTCAGCGTCGGCGACCTGTTCCTGGTGAACTCCCTGACCATCGTCACCGAGTTCATCGGCGTGGCGCTGGCGCTGAACTACTTCGGCGTCCCGCAGAAGGTGTCGGTCCCGCTGGCCGCCGTGCTGCTGTTCGCCGTGGTGGCCAGCGGCTCCTTCCGACGCTGGGAACGCTTCCTGTTCGGGCTGATCGCGATCAACATCGTCATGGTCCCGATGGCGCTGATGGCGCACCCCAACGCTGCGGAGTCCGCCAAGGGCCTGATCCCGCAGTTCCCCGGCGGCCTGGACTCCACGCTGCTGTTGCTGATCGTGTCCATCGTCGGGACGACGGTCGCGCCGTGGCAGCTGTTCTTCCAGCAGTCGAACGTCGTCGACAAGCGCATCACGCCGCGCTGGATGAAGTACGAGAAGGCCGACCTGTGGATCGGCGTCGCGGTGGTGATGATCGGCGCGGTCGCGATCATGGCCACCTCGGCGTTCGTCTTCAAGAACACGGACCTGGCCGGCCAGTTCTCCGACGCCAGCGGCGTGGCCGAGGGCCTGAAGACGCACGGCTCGCACGCGCTGGGCGCACTGTTCGCCATCGTCCTGCTGGACGCCTCGCTGATCGGCGCGAACGCGGTCTCGCTGGCCACCACCTACACCCTCGGCGACACCTTCCACCGGCGCCACTCGCTGCACTGGAAGGTGTCCGAGGCGAAGTTGTTCTACGCCGGCTACGCGGTGCTGATCGGCATCTCGGCGACCATCATGCTGTCCTCGAACGCGCACACCCAGGGCCTGATCACGCAGTGGGTCCAGGCGCTGGCCGGCGTGCTGCTGCCCTCGGCGACGGTGTTCCTGGTGCTGCTGTGCAACGACAAGCCGGTGCTCGGGCCGTGGGTGAACACGGTCCGGCAGAACATCGCGGCCGGGGCGATCGTCTGGTCGCTGGTGCTGCTGTCGCTGGCGCTGACCGCCGCGACGTTCTTCCACTCGATCACGGCCGCGCAGTACGAGACCGGGTTCGCGGTCGGCGCCGGGGTCGGCGTCGTCGGCGGCGCGGTCATCGCGGCGGTGACCAGGCGCAGCGCGCGCAAGGCGGCGCTGGCACAGGCGGCCGAGGCCTTCGACGGCATCGACACCGAGCAGGTCAGCGCGATCGACAACACGCCGCTGTCGCGGACCGAGCGCAAGGCGCTGCTGAACGCCGATCGCGCCGAGTGGCGGACGCCGCAGCTGGACAGCTTGGCACGGCCGGTCTTCTCGCCGCTGCGCAAGGCCGGGCTGTTGACGCTGCGCGCGTATCTGCTGATCGCCGTGGTTCTCGTGTGCTACGCGGTGTTCCACGGGGGAAACTGACATGAGGGGGCTGATATGGGGCCGACACAGGGGCTGACATGGGGGCTGACGTGCTGATGCTCTTCAAGATCGGGCGAATGCGGCGCCGGATGACGCGCTCGGTTCTGGACAGCGCGGTTCTGGACAGCACGGTCCTGGCCGCGCTGGAGGGCCCGGCACTTCCCAAGACCGCGGCCAAACGGGCCGCGGCCCGTTGAGAATCCCGCACCACAGCCGGTCCGGATCGGACGCGTAGTCCGATCCGGAGCGGCTATCGGCGTACGTGCCCAGCGAGGAAGAGGACCCTGATGTTCACCGCACTGCCCCACACCGCCGATGGGCACCCTGCCGTAGGCGCCGTCATATACCTGGTGATCGTTGTCGCGCTCGTCGGCTCCGCGGTGGTCGCCGGGCGGCGCGGCCGGAGCCGGCGTCGTCGGCCGCCGCGGTGAGCGGCTCGTTGCGCCGTCGCATCCTTTACGATCACAGGATCATGGACACCTTCGCCGACGTACCCACCACCACCCTGGCCGACGTGCTGAGCCGCGAGCACGTCATGGACCTCGGCATCCGGTCGCTGACCGGGACGTCCGGACGCCTGGCCGGACCGGCCTTCACCGTCCGCTGCCCGCCCGGGGACAACCTGATGGTGCACGCGGCCATCTACCGCGCCGCGCCGGGCTCGGTCATCGTCGTGGACACCGGCGGCGACGTGGAGTACGCGGTGGCCGGCGGGAACGTGATGGCGGTGGCGCAGCGCCACGGGGTGGCCGGGCTGGTCGTGGACGGCGTGATCCGCGATGTCGGCGAGGCGCGCGAGGCGGCGTTCCCGGTGTTCGGGCGCGGGGTGGTGCCGATCCCGGGGACGAAAGCGGTCGTCGGGGAGCACAACGTGGCGGTGCGGTGCGGGGGTGTGACGGTCGGCGCCGGGGACATCGTGGTCGCCGACGAGGACGGCGTGGTCGTAGTGCCGGCCGGGCGGCGGGACGAGGCGTTCGCGGCGGCGCGGGCCAAGCTGGCCAAGGACGAGGCCGAGACGCTGGACGAGTGGGAGCGGGCGCATCGGGCTCGGATCGACGCGATTCTGGCCGATGGCGGGTTCGGGGGCTGATCGCTCCACTGAAGACGAAAGCCCGCAGCACTGATCAGTGGATCAGTGCTGCGGGCCTTTCTCGTCGGTGGGTCGGCGTCGGCGCCGCCCCCTCACGCGGTCTCACTCGTCCTCACACGTCCTCACTCGTCCGGATCCGGCCGCGGACCCCGCGTCAGCGCGTCGAAGTCGGCGTCGTCCTTGTGCCAGTGCACCGCGTGGATCCCCGGCTCCAGCGACAGCCGCCCCACCAGCTGCTCCAGCCGGCTGGCGGCGTCGCCGTCCAGCAGCAGGTGCGCGGTGAGCCGGGTGGCGTCGGCGCCGTCGTCCCGGGTGGTGTCCAGGCCGCGCAGGATCACGTGGCCGCCGGTGGTGTCCGCCACCAGCAGTGCCCTGATGTGCGACTCGGACTTGGCCTTGCAGGTCAGGTGCAGGCGGAAGGGCTGCAGGTCCTCGTCCTCCTCGACCGCGTTGTGCCGGTCGAACAGCCGGCCGGCCGGGCGGCCGAGCAGGTGGACCAGCAGGACCGTGGCCGTGCCGATGGCCGCGAAGGCCAGGTGGCCGGAGGCCGCCATGACCCCGACCGCGGCCGAGCACCACAGTGTCGCGGCGGTGTTCAGGCCGCGGACGTTGAACCCGTCGCGCAGGATCACGCCGCCGCCGAGGAAGCCGATGCCGGAGACCACGTACGCGGCGACCTGCGTACTGTTCTCCGAGCCGTTGATGTCCGAGTACAGCACGAACAGGGTCGCACCCACGGCCACCAGCGCGTTGGTGCGCAGACCGGCCATCCGGGCCCGCAGTTGCCGCTCCACGCCGATCGCGGCGCCGCATCCGAGCCCGACCGCCAGCCGCGCGATGAACTCCCAAGTGGTCAGGTTCTGCATGTTCGCCTCCTTATGGTGGCGCTGGGAACGGTCGGCCGGTCAGTGGCCGAGCATCATCTCGACGAGCTTCCACACGCACATGACCATCGAGACCAGCAGGTACAGCCGCAGCGCGCCCATGGAGTAGCGGCGGGTCCTGGAGAACGTCAGCCGGCCGAGCTGGTCCAGCGGCGGCGTCCGCCACTCGTCGCGGCCGGAGCGGTCGACGAACTCGGCGACGAAGTCCGGCGCGCGCCGAGCCCGCAGAGCCTTGACGCCCAGGAACGTGGCGGCGGCCAGGCCGCCGGCCGCGCAGCCGACGAGGATCTGGTCGATCTGGCCGGCGCTGATGTTCGGCCAGATGACCGAGGCGGTCAGGACCATCGACAGCGCGATCAGGACGCCGATGACGGTCGAGGTGAACAGGGTGGTCTTCTTGGAGTTGACCCAGGGCCCGAGGACTTCCTTGTCGACGCACAGCAGAAGCAGGAAGACGGTCGCGCTGGGCAGCAGCACGCCGGCCAGGGCCTGGACGCCGGTGGTGAGCACGCCGAGGACGTGCGCCGAGGCGGTCAGGACGATGGTCGCGGCCAGACCGATGACGCCGGCGTAGACCGCGTAGAAGCCCTTGGCCTGCTTCACGCCGCGGTGCAGCGAGTGGTTGATCTTGAAGACGTCGCCGATGGCGTAGGCGGTGGACAGCGAGACGGCGAAGGCGCCGATGACGGAGGCGTCCAGCAACGCGACGGCGAACATGTCACCGAGCGCGCGGCCGCCGTAGTTCTGCAGCGCGGTGGCCAGCGAGCCGGCGTCGGTGAAGTCCGGCGAGCCCTTGGCTGCGAAGGCGACGGCGCCCAGGCCCATGATCGCCGCCCCGCCGATCACCACGACCACGATGCCGATCCACAGGTCGGCCTTCTCGTACTTCATGAAGCGCGGGGTGATGCGCTTGTCGATGACGTAGCTCTGCTGGAAGAAGAGCTGCCAGGGCGCGACCGTCGTCCCGACGATGCCGATGATCAGCAGCATCAGCGGCGCCACCCCGCCGGCACCGCCGGGGAAGGAGGGCCGCACGAAGTCGTGCGCCATGGTGCCCACAGCCGGGTGCGCCATCAGCGAGATCGGGATCAGCAGCAGGGAACCGAGGCAGAAGACGAGCGCCAGGCGCTCGAACCGGCGGAAGGAGCCGGTGGAGGCGGCGGCGACGATGACCAGGGCGGCAAGGATCACCGACGGGACCTTCGGCAGGCCGAGGTAACCGGTGGCCAGGGTGATGCCGATGAATTCGGTGACCAGAGTCAGGGCATTGAGCAGGAACAGGTCGATGACGGAGAAGGCGCCCCAGAACTTGCCGAAGCGCTCGAAGATGAGGCGCGCGTGGCCGACGCCGGTGACGGCGCCGAGGCGCAGGACCATCTCCTGGTTGACGTACAGAACGGGGACGAGGAGCAGCAGCGTCCACAGGAGCTTCGTGCCGTAGTCGTGACCGGCCTGGCCGTACGTGGCGAAGGCGCCGGCGTCGTTGTCCCCGATCATCACAATCAGGCCGGGACCGACGATCGCGAGCAGCGTCTTCATCTTCGTCGACAGGCCGCGGCGGGCCCCGTGGTCGCCGAGCTTGATGGTGCCGAACGCACCCTTGATGTCGCCGACGTGGGCGTCGTCGAGGACTGCGGTGGTGGCGGCGGTGGTGGCGGCTGCGGCGTTCGAGCGCTCCAGCAGTGCGGTGGTCATGTGGTTCACCCCTCCCAGCCCGCTCGGCGGGCATGCAGGAGACGGCAGCAGACAGGAGCCCACGGCGGGTGGGCGGTGAAGTAACGAAGAGGTCAGAGCTGCTGCGCGTCAGACGGATCGAAGAGCAACGTGGAGCACAGTCGGCCAGCCACAACCGGCAGCCGGTAGGTGCTACTACTACTCGGACTATCCACGCCACTCACCTCCACCCGCCGGGGTCCCAGGAATCCACCCGGACCGCGATCACCGCGGGAGCGCACACCGGATTCCGGGCACGAAACGTGCCCGAACGAAGCGGCGGAGGCACTCCCTCTCGTAAGAGCTTTGGCACTGCCCGGCGTATCCCGACCATTGGCCGGTAGCCACTTCGGGTCACCCCTTAAGCCGAGGAGACCTGTCCTGACCTTGGGCGTCTCTCGACGTCGTGAGATCAGTGGCTTGTGTCCGGTGCAGACGCCTCACCTAACGAGGTGCCTTCTTGACGGGAGTAATGTTATCGGACCATTGCTCATTTGCCTAATCGAGCGAATGAGGTGGGTGGGGCGGGAGGGGGCCGGCCGCGGGGCGGTGCAGGTGACGGAGGCGGGCCGGCGCGCAGCGGCGAGATCAGCGGCGCCAGGGCCCGGGCCGGCGCGGGGCTGGCGTGGTGCGGCGAGCACGGGACGAGAACGGTGCGGTGGCGAGGCCAGGCAGGTGCGCGGCGAGCTAGATCAGCGATGCCGGGGCGCGCGAGCAGGCACGGCGCGGGGCCGGCGTGGCGCAACGAACACAAGGCGAGCGCTACCCGGGCGACGCAGCCTGGCCGCTGGCAACGGGCGAAATCGGTGAACTGGGCCGGCCGCGAACGGGGCGCGGGCGGCAGGGGCGGGCAACGCGTGCGAGTGCCGAGCAGTGCGGCATGGAGTGGGCGGCTAAGGCCCGGCGCTCAAGCACACCGCGAGCGGGGCGCGGGCGGCAGGGAGCGTGCCCGGGGCGCGGGGGCGCTGCAGGTGGCAGGCCCGGCAGGTGCGCAGCGAGATCAGCGCGGTCCTGCCGTCGGAAGTATAGAGCCTGTTATCCTCGCCGAGCGCCTGGCGGATCGCTGAACACGCTCACCGTCGCGAACGAGTCGACCACCAGTCGCAGCAGCGCCAGGGGCGCCGTGCCGTCGCCTCGGGTTGCTGGGGGTTCGAGCGCGGCTAGGGGGATCGCGTGGCCGGCGTGGACGACCAGCGCCTCGGCGGCCGTCGGCCAGAAGCCGAAGCCTTCCTCCGTCGTCATTTCGGTTCTGGAGTCGCGGTGGGAGTAGGCGGCGGCGATGCGGCCTGGTTCCGGTTTGTGGATCATGCCTGCGGCGTCGGCCAGTTCGATCAGGGTGGTGCCGCTGGAGTGCCAGCGGTCGCTGGCGGCGTGGGCTTGGGCCCACTCGTGGGCCGCGGGGGCGAGGGTGAAGTGCCAGCCGTGGGTGCGTTTTTGGAACTCGCGGTTGGCGACCTTCCAGCGGTGGGCGCTTTCGGCGTAGAAGTCGCGCAGGTCGTCGCTGTGCATCGGGTGATCGTAGCTGCGCCGCCCGTTCGCCGCGGTCGGGGTGCCGGGGGTGGATCTTCGCTTTACGGTCGGAACGTGGATCTCCCGGTCATGCCGCCGGTGCGGCCGATGCTCGCCACCGCTGCGCGGGATGTGCCGCGCGCGGTGGGGTTGGCTTACGAGCCGAAGTGGGACGGCTTTCGGTGCGTCGTGTTCCGGGACGGTGCCGAGGTGGAGCTGGGGTCCCGCAACGATCGGCCGCTGACCAGGTACTTCCCGGAGCTGGTCGAGCTGCTGCTCGCGGCGTTGCCCGAGCGTTGCGTGGTGGATGGCGAGATCGTCGTGGTCACTGATGACGGCCTGGACTTCGACACGCTGCAGAACCGCCTGCACCCCGCCGCCTCGCGGGTCCGCAAGCTCGCGGCCGAGACGCCGGCCAGCTTCGTGGCGTTCGATCTGCTGGCGATCGGTGACCGTGATCTGAGCGGCGAGCCGTTCAGCGAGCGCCGGCGTGCGTTGGTCGACGCGCTCGAGACTTACACGAGCGCAGAAGACAAGGGCACAGGAGAAAAGCCGAGCAACAGTCGCGTGATCCTGACCCCGCTCACCGAAGACCCCGACGTCGCGCAGGACTGGTTCACCCGCTTCGAAGGCGCCGGTTTCGACGGCGTCATGGTCAAGCCCCTGGACCTGCCGTACGAGCAGAACAAGCGCGTCATGGTCAAGGTGAAGCACGAGCGCACCGCGGACTGCGTCGTCGCGGGCTTCCGCTGGCACAAGGACGGCGAAGGCGTCGGCTCGCTGCTCCTGGGCCTGTTCGACGACGAAGGCGTCCTGCACCACGTCGGCGTCGCCAGCAGCTTCACCGCGGCCCGCCGCCGCGAGCTGGTCGGCGAGCTGGCGCCGCTGCGGGAGCACGCCCTGGACGGCCACCCCTGGCGCGGCTGGGCCGAGGCCGAGCAACAGTCCGGCAGCCGCATGCCCGGCGCCCGCAGCCGCTGGTCCGCCGACAAGGACCTGGCCTGGGAGCCGCTGCGGCCGGAGCTGGTCGCCGAGGTCCGCTACGAGCACCTGCTGTCCGGACGCTTCCGGCACGGCGGCCGCCTGGTCCGCTTCCGTCCGGACCGCACGCCGGAGTCGTGCACGTACGCACAGCTCGAACAGGTGGCGCCGGCCGAGCTGGCCGAAGTGTTCGGCAACCCGGCGAAGAGCGAGAAGAACACAGAGGGCCCGAAGGCATGACCAAGGAAACCGTCCTCGACATCGACGACACCGAGGTCCCGGTCTCGCACCCGGACAAGCTCTACTTCAGCAAGCGTGGCGAGACCAAAATGGACCTCGTCCAGTACTACCTCGCCGTCGCCGGCCCGATCATGAACACCCTGAAGGACCGCCCCCTGCTCCTGGAGCGCTACCCGGACGGCGCGGGCGGCAAGTCGTGGTTCCAGAAGCGCGTCCCGAAGACGGCGCCGCCGTGGCTGACCACCATGGAGGTCTCCACGCCCAACGGCACCACCAGCGACGCCCTGGTCGCGGCGAACATGGCGCACATCGTCTGGGGCGTGAACCTGGGCTGCCTGGGCTTCCACGTCTGGCCGATCCGCGCCTCGGACCCCGACGTCACCGACGAGCTGCGCATCGACCTGGACCCCTCCCCCGGCGTCGGCTACCCGGAGGTCCGGCAGGCCGCGGTGCTGACCCGGGAGCTGCTGGCCGAGCTGGGCATCGAGGCGTACGTGAAGACCTCCGGCTCGCGCGGCCTGCACATCTACGTCAGCCTCCAGCACCGCTGGGACGGCTACGAGGTCCGCGCGGCCGCCGTCGCCCTGGCCCGCGAGATGGAGCGCCGGTATCCGGAGCAGATCACGGCCCAGTGGTGGAAGGAGGAGCGGGGTGCGCGGGTGTTTGTGGACTTCAATCAGAACGCGCCGCACAAGACGGTGTTCGGCGCGTGGTGCGTCCGGCCGCGCGTCGGTGCGCAGGTGTCGACGCCGATCTTCTGGGACGAGCTGATGACGGTCGTCCCCGACGAGCTGACCATCGCCACGGTGCCGGCCCGGGTCGCCGAGCGCGGCGATCCGTGGGCCGAGTACAACGTGCGGCCGCAGTCGTTGGAGCCGTTGCTGGAGATGTCGCGGCAGGACATGGCGAACGGGCTGATGGACGCGCCGTGGCCGCCGGTCTATCCGAAGCAGCCGAACGAGCCGCCGAGAGTCGCGCCGAGCCGGGCGAAGCACGCAGAGCCGGATTCAGAACCGGAGTAAGAGTCGGATTCGAGCCCGGATTCGGGTCCCGCCGACGCTCCATAACCGCCTCAGGATTCAGAGATCTGAGCGCCATCAACGGTTTCAGCTTCTGTCTTTAACTCCGGTCTTAACTCCGGAATCAGCTCCGGTTCTGACTCGGGCTCTGACTCCGGCTCGACGTCCGGGAACTCCACCCGCACCCCGAGCAGCCGCACCGGCCGGTCCAGCTCCAGCAGCGCGAACACCTCCAGCGCGGCGCGCTCGATCTCCGCGGCGTCAGCCGTCGGCGCGGGCAGCGTGATGCTCCGCGTCTTGGTGACGAACGGCGCGTACCGGATCTTCAGCCCGACGCGCGCCGCCGGCCGCTCCTCGGCCACGACGTCCTCGGCGACGTGCCGGGCCAGCTGCCGCACCTGCGCGGCCAGCTCCCCGGCGTCGGCGATGTTCTGCTGGAACGTGACCTCGCGGCTGCGTCCCTTGGCGACGTGCGGCGTGCCGGTCACTTCGGTGTCGCCGGCGCCCTGGGCCAGCAGCCAGAAGTAGGGCCCCATCTTGGGCCCGAAGTGGTCGGCGAGCGTGGCGCGGTCGGCGCGGGCCAGGTCGGCGACGGTGTGCAGGCTCATCTCGGCGAGCTTCTTGGCGGTGCGCGAGCCGATGCCCCACAGCGCGTCGGTGGAGCGTCCGCTCATGACGGCGGCCCAGTTCTCCCGAGTCAGCCGGTAGACGCCGGCCGGTTTGGCGAAGCCGGTGGCGGTCTTGGCGCGCAGCCTGTTGTCGCCGATGCCCACGGAACAGGACAGGCCCGTCTCGCCGAGCACGGCCTCGCGGATGTCGGCGGCCAGCGCCTCGGGGTCGTCGGTGCGCGCGCCGACGAACGCCTCGTCCCAGCCCATCACCTCGACCACGACCGGGAACTCGCGCAGCGTGGCCATCACGCGCTCGGAGACCTTCTCGTAGGCGGCGCGGTCGGCGGGCAGGAAGACGCAGTCGGGGCACTTCTTCGCGGCGGTGCGCATCGGCATCCCGGAGTGGACGCCGAACTCGCGGGCCTCGTAGGAGGCGGTGGCCACCACGCCGCGGCGCGTCGGATCGCCCTGGCCGCCGACCACGACGGGCCGGCCGCGCAGTTCCGGCCGCCGGGCGACTTCGACCGCGGCGATGAACTGGTCGAGGTCGACGTGCAGCACCCAGTCGCTGGTGGACACAGGTCCAGTATGGCCGGGTATGCGTGTGTCCGGCTTGTCGGCGAGTGCGCTGGTGAAGCACCTCCGGCAGCACCGACGGCAGCGCCCACCCCAGCGCCGGCGACGCCGCCCGCAGCAGCACCGGCAGCGCCGACGGCTCCGCTACAGCTCGCCAGGATGGTCCAGGTCGAAGCGCAGCCGCGCCACCGCGACCGCCTCCTTGTGCTGCCGCGACCAGTCGGCCAGCGCGGCGACCGCCTGCGCGAAGCTCTCCCCCATCGGGGTGAGCCGGTAGTCGGTCTGCGGCGGGATCGTGGGGTACACCGTGCGCTCGACCAGGCCGTCGCGGATGAGGCGCTTGGTGGTGACGGTCAGCATCCGCTGGGAGATGCCGGGGATCACGGACTTCAGGGCGCCGAAGCGGCGGACGCCCTTGGCCAGCTCCACGATCACCAGGACCGACCAGCGGTCGCCGAGGCGGTCCTGGACGTCGCGGATCCCGCAGTCGTCGTCGCAGGGGCCGTGCTCGTCGGTGTCGGTCGCGGGCAGCGCCCAGCTGTTCGCATGCGTCACGACGGGGACGACGCCGCGGCACCCCGGGGCTATTCCGGATGAGACCTGGGTCACATCGGCGACGGGGCGCGGCATCCCGACCCGGACGGTTACCTCGGTGTGCCCGGGTGATTCGAATGTGCCTCCTTACGCAGGTCCGTCGGTACATCGGAGTCTTGATAGCGCCCGACAGCGTCTGCTTCGGGCTCGATCGGTTCTCTGTGGAGGTTGCGATGATTCTGGTGACGGGGATTTCCGGCGGCCTCGGCGGCCTGGTGTTCCAGGGGCTGTCAGAGCTCGACGACGTGCGGGTCACCGGCGGCACGCGCACCGGCGACGGCGTCAGCGCGCGGCGCGTGGACTTCGACGACCCGCGGTCGCTGCCTGCGGCGTTCGAGGACGTGGACGTCCTACTGGTGGTGTCCGCCGGATACGCCGAGGACGACGTCGTGTTCGCCCGGCACGCGGCAGCGGCCGACGCCGCGGCCCAGGCCGGTGTCAGGCACCTGATCTACACGAGCCTGGCGAGTTCCGGCGAGTCGATGACGATCGCGCTGCCGCACCGCTGGAGCGAGGAACGGTTCGCGGCGGGGCCGTTCACGACCACCATTCTGCGCAACGGGCTCTACCCCGACCTCCCGGTCGCCCTGGCCACGGCCACGGCCGCGACGTCGGCGGACGACGTACTCGCGGCGCCGTTCGGCGCGGGACGGCTGTCGGTGGTGGTCCGGCAGGACCTCGCCGACGTCGCAGTCCGGGTGGCCGCGGAGTCGGAGCGGGATCTGGCCGCCGGAAAGCTGAGCCGGCACGCCGACCGGGTATACGAGCTCGAAGGCGATACGGCGCTCGGCGGGGCGGAGATCGCGCAGATCCTCACCGAGGAGCTCGGCCGCCCGATCGCGTACCGTCCCGCATCGCTCACCGAGACCCGCGCGGCGCTGGCCGGGAGCAGCCTGGAGCCGTATCAGATCACGCATGCCCTGTCGCTGTACTCGAACGTCATCGCCGGTCGCGCCGAGGCCACGCGCTCGGATCTGCCGCAGCTTCTGCGGACGGCGCCGCGCTCGGTACGAGCCGCCGTCGCCGAGGCCGTCGCCCGCAATCGTGGTTGAGCTAGCTCAACCAACGGCCGTGCCCGGAAATCCGGGCTGCCTGGTAGACGCCCCTGTCTGCGATCGACACGGAATACTCACATCTGTCGTTCCCCGTGGCGGGCAAGCCGACGGTGCTCATGTCTCGTCAATCCCTGGAAACCCCGGCTCGCCAGGACTTTCGCGATCCGGGGCGGCCTTTGCGCGCATCGGCGCCGCCAACCAGCTCCAGACCCCCACTCTCAGTGCCCACTTGTAACCCATGAGATATTCAAGACCTTATCCGGAATAGGCGGAAGCGAGGTCCAACATGGTCGCTGTCACAGCGGACGGGGCGACGACACGCGAGCTGGAACGCATGATGGCGGAGTTCCCGGATCTGCCGGTCGAGGCCGTCATCAAGCAGGACATACTGCGGCAGGGCCTGGCCTTCAGTCCCGACGCCTTGCGGGTGGCCAGCGGGTACAAACCCAAGGACTACTTCATCTTCACCTTCGACCTGGTGCCGGTCGCGGAGATGGCCGAGCACGCGCAGTTCCGGGCCCCGGAGGAGATCCGGATGACCGGCGGCCCCTATGACCTGCGCCGGACCGTGGTCTCCACGCGGGTCGCGCCGGACAGTCCGTACGTGGTGGAGCTGCGGGACGGCAAGCTCACACTGAGCTGCGAGGGCGCGTTCCTGTGCGACCTGGAGTTCCCGCCGATCCCCGGCTACTACGAGCACACGCTGTCCTCGGGCAAGAAGATCAGCGAGATCGCCCCGGCCATCGAGTGGGGCTACCTGGTGTACCTCACGGTGTACCGGCTGTGCCAGTACTGGGGCCGGGACGAGGAGTGCCGTTTCTGCGACCTCAACGAGAACTTCCGGCAGCAGCGGGCGAACGGCCGGGAGTACACGGCGGTGAAGGAGATCGAGGACATCGTCGAGGCGATGTCGCTGATCAACAAGTACGACGACGTCACCAAGGCCTACACGGTCACCGGCGGCTCGATCACCAAGAAGCTCGACGGCATGCGTGAGGGCGAGTTCTACGCGCGCTTCGCCGAGGCCATCGAGTCCCGGTACGCCGGCCGCTGGATCCCCAAGGCCGTGGTGCAGGCGCTGCCGGTGGACGAGGTCCAGATGCTCTTCGACGCCGGCTACCGCGTCTACCACCCGAACTACGAGGTGTGGGACGCCGAGATGTTCAGCTGGATCTGCCCCGGCAAGGACCGCTATGTCGGCCGTGACCAGTGGGTCAAGCGGATCCTGGACTCGGCCGAGATCTTCGGGGCGACCAACGTCATCCCGAACTTCGTCGGCGGCGTGGAGATGGCCGAGCCGCACGGCTTCACCGACGTCGACAAGGCGATCGCCTCCACGACCGAGGGCCTGGACTTCTTCATGAGCCACGGCGTGATGCCGCGCTTCACCACCTGGTGCCCGGAGCCGACCAGCAACCTGGGCCGGCAGAAGGGCCCGTCGCTGGAGTACTTCGTGAAGCTGCTGCTGGCCTGGCGCGAGACGTTCGAGAAGTACAACCTCCCGGTCCCGCCCGGGTACGGCCGTCCCGGCGCCGGGAACGCCGAGTTCTCGGTGAGCGCCTTCATGGACGTCATCCGCACGCCTTGAGCTTCACCGGCCCGGCGGCGGACGGCCCAGCCGCCGCCGGGCCCTTCGGATGTTGACAAATCGAACAAAGAAACGCCCTGACGGCACCGCGAAAGCCCCGACAGTGTAATTTGGCCGCTACCGCCTTCGGCGGAGGTGATGACGCAACTGGGGAGTGGGACTATGACGGGGCGGCGAATAACGGCGGCACGGATGACGGCTTGCGGCATGGTAGCCGCGGCCCTGCTGACCACCAGCGGCTGCGGCTTGTTCGGCAGCTCCTCGAAGTCCTCCTCGTCCGATTCCAAGAACTCCGGCGCGGCGGCCAGTACCAGCTCCTCACCGCAGGTCACGCCACAGAACGTGGCGCAGGCGTTTCTGACCGCGTGGTCCGGCGGCGATTTCGACGGCGCCGGCAAGCTGACCGACGACGCGACCACTGCCACGGCCCGGCTGAAGGCCGTCATGGGCTCGCTGAGCCCGCAGAAGCTGACGCTGACCCTCGGTTCGCAGGAGAACGTCGCGGCCGGGGCGGACACCGCCAGCCCGCCGCCGACCTCGGCTTCCGGGACGGCCTCCGGCTCGGCGCCCGCGTCATCGTCGTCGGCCTCGGCCTCGGCCTCGGCCGCCACGCTGGCCCGGTTCTCCTTCAACGTCTCCGCCGACTTCGGCAACAACCTGGTCTGGACGTACGACTCGGCGCTGAGCCTGGTCCAGGGCCCGGCCGGCACGCCGGTCGTGAAGTGGAACTCCGCGGTCATCCAGCCCCAGCTCGGCCCGACCGCGCTGCTCAAGGCCGTGCCGCCGAAGCAGAGCGTGGTCGACGCCACCGGCAACCCGGTCGACGTGACGAAGCACCCGAGCCTGACCGCGGCGGTGAACGCGCTGACCACGCACGTGCCGGCGAACTTCACGCCGACCCAGCTCACCGTCGAGTTCGTGGACCCCAAGACCGGCAGCCCGGTCGCGCCCGGGACGATCAAGGACCTCGGCGCGGCCACCAGCGCGCCGACCACGGTGAAGACCACGATCGACCCGAAGGTGCAGACCGCGATAGAGGCCGCGCTGAACGGGCACGCGAACGCCGGCATGGTCGCCATCCAGCCCTCCACCGGCGACATCCTCGGCATGGCCAGCAACGACGCCGGCATCCCGTCGCTGGCCTACAAGGCAGCCCGCGCCCCGGGCTCCACGTTCAAGGTGATCACCACCGCGCTGGCGCTCCAGCAGGGCCTGACCGCGAGCACGCCGGTGAAGTGCACGTCCTCCGCCACGGTCGAGGGCAAGCCGATCACCAACGACCCGAGCCTGGCCAACGGCATCGCGAACGCCCACCTCAAGGACGCCTTCGAGCAGTCCTGCAACACCGCGTTCGTCAACCTGGCGCTGGACGGCAAGCTCGGCAGCGACTACAACGCGCTGTCGAACGAGGCCAAGACCTACTTCGGCATGAACCAGAAGTGGGACCTGGGCATGGGCCCGGCCACCTACGGCACCGCCGGCGACCTGCAGGTCCCGCCGGCCGACGGCCTGGGCACGTACGCCCGCGACGCCTTCGGCCAGGGCGACATCGAGATGTCCCCGCTGACCATGGCCTCGGTCGCGGCCACGGTGTGCAACAACGGGCAGTTCAAGCAGCCGATCCTGGTCCCGGGCACCCCGCAGGTCAGCGCCACCCCGCTGCCGGCGGGCGTCGACAGCCAGCTCACGACGCTGATGCAGGACGTGATCAGCGACTCGCCCGGCACGGCCTACGGCTACTTCCCGGCCGGCGACGGCCTGGCCGGCAAGACCGGCTCGGCGGAGTCGAACGACACGCCCAAGACCGGGAAGACGGACAGCTGGATGATCGTCTTCGACAAGAAGCACGACATCGCGTTCGGTGCGCTGACGCTGAACGGCGGGTTCGGGATCCAGAACTCGGGTCCGGCGATCGACACGGCGCTGAAGAACTTGGGGTACATCTAGGTCTCGGAGATCTGGGTGGTTGTGGGGCGGCCGGCGGTTTGCGCGAACGCGGCCGCCCTCGCCGCGTTCAGTGCGTTCACCGCATTGACCGCGTTCACCGGCGCCACACGCCGAGCCGACAAGGCACTCCGCTGTAGGTGACGTGATCCGCGCTGGTGCCGGTGTGCTGCCATTTATCGGCGAGGAGCTCGAAGAAGCGCTCGTCGGCGGTCGAGCCGCCGGCTTCCTGGCCGGCGTAGATCAGCATGTCGCCGCGGTAGGCGGTGACGGCGCGGGCGGCCCAGGGGTCGTCGTTGTTGGGCCAGCACAGGAAGAGCGCACGGTCGGCGTGCAGGGCCGCGACGCTGTCGTCGCCGGGCTCCACGGCCGTGTAGGCGCGCTTGGCGTAGCCGTTGGCGGTGGAGGCCGGGAACGGGTCGTAGGCGAGGGTGTCGATGCCGGCGGCGCGCATCAGCCAGGCCCAGTAGCCGCCGCCGGCGCCGGGTTCGACGACGCCGCGCGCGCCGACGGTCGCGCGGATCCACGCGATGTCGCCGGGGCTGGGGATCGACCAGCTGTAGCGGCGGCTCAAGGCGCCGCGGTCCAGGCCGGCGACGACGGCGCGCTCGCGGACGTCGGCCGGGGCGGACAGCCACATGGTGGTGGGGCCGGTGATGGCGGCGCGGGTTTCGGTCGGGAGGTTGCGGATGATCTGCCAGTAGGGGTTGGCTGGGGCGGCGGCCGAGTCGGCGGAGTCGGCGGAGTCGGCCAGGTCGGCGAAGTCGACGGCGGTCGCGGCGGCCGTGGTCGCGGACAGCGGCGGGAATGCCAGCGCCGGGCCGAAGGCGCGCGGGGTGGCGAGGGTGACGGCGGTCAGGTCGGCGGCGAGGGTCGCGAGCTGGGCATCGGAAAGGATGCCGTCGAGGGGCGCGGCAACCTCAGCTGATCCGGCGCTTGCAAGACGTGCGTTGTCAGCCTTCAGCATGTGTTCCCCCATGTGTTCCCCCGTGTCGTCCACCCCTGTGTTCCGGCAACAAAAGCTACCGGTTCCAGCGCGTACTCAAGCCTCGGCCATCCACGGAAACGGCGCCCGATCCGGTTCCACCCACCCGCTCCGAGCCGCAGCCGAGGCCAGCACCGTCGGGGAGTAGAACCGCATCAGCAGCCGCTTGTCCAGCAAGGCATCGTTGGCCTCGATGAACGCCCCGAAGTCGTCCGCCGGATGCTCGGCGGCGTGATACCCGACCGCCTGCACCCACGCACGGCTGACCGTGGCGTTGTACTTCTGCGGCACCCCGGCGTACCGCGCCGTCTCCTGAATCCCGTCGCTCACCACGGCTATCGCCTCGTCGACGCCGTGCTGACGCACCGCCAGCCACGTGACGTGGATGTGCTGCCGGTGCCCGAAGCCCTTGCCGTCGGCCGTCGCCTGCTCGAACAGCTCCTGAACTTGCCGTTTAACCCCAGAAGGCTATCAAGGCTCTGATGCTGTTTCGGAACCAGGTTGAGCGCGTGTTCCTGTTCTTCGAGACAGCGACGGGTTG